>NZ_CP140706.1:0-112500 GCF_034555375.1 Pseudomonas sp. B33.4 | reverse complement strand
ACCTGAACATCCAGCAGCGCCATATCGATGTGCTGGCCACCGCCATCGTGATCGCGGTGAGCCAGCGCCGCCAGAATCGCCACCGTCGAATACAGACCGGTAAGAATATCCGTCAACGCCACACCCACCTTCACCGGCCCGGCCCCCTCATCACCCTCAGGCCGACCAGTCAGGCTCATCAGCCCGCCCAACCCCTGGATCATGAAGTCATAACCGGCGCGCTTGGCGTAAGGCCCCGTCTGGCCGAACCCGGTAATCGAGCAATAGATCAAGTTCGGATTCATCGCCTTCAGCGATTCATAGTCCAGCCCATAAGCCGCCAGACCACCGACCTTGAAGTTCTCGATGAGAATGTCCGACTTCGCCGCCAGCTCGCGCACCAGCTTCTGCCCCTCGGGGCGAGTGAAATCGATGGTCACCGACTGCTTGTTGCGGTTGGCCGACAGGTAATAGGCCGCTTCTGACGTATTCTCGCCATAAGCGTCTTTAAGGAAGGGTGGCCCCCAGGCGCGAGTGTCATCGCCATTACCAGGGCGCTCGACCTTGATCACCTCGGCGCCAAGGTCGGCGAGGATCTGCCCGGCCCACGGCCCGGCCAATACTCGCGATAAATCCAGTACCCGCAGATGCGACAGCGCGCCCATGGTCGCTCTCCTATTAATAGAACGCCTGCAGACCGGTTTGCGCACGCCCAAGGATCAGCGCGTGGACGTCGTGAGTGCCTTCATAGGTATTCACCACTTCCAGGTTAACCAGGTGACGCGCCACGCCGAACTCGTCGGAGATACCGTTACCACCCAACATGTCGCGCGCCATACGAGCGATATCCAGCGACTTGCCGCACGAGTTGCGCTTCATGATCGAGGTGATTTCGACCGCCGCAGTACCTTCGTCCTTCATACGGCCCAGACGCAGGCAGCCCTGAAGGGCCAACGTGATCTCGGTCTGCATGTCAGCCAGTTTCTTCTGGATCAACTGAGTAGCGGCCAATGGGCGACCGAACTGCTGACGATCCAGCGTGTATTGGCGAGCGGTGTGCCAGCAGAACTCGGCAGCGCCCAGTGCGCCCCAGGAGATGCCGTAACGTGCAGAGTTCAGGCAGGTGAACGGGCCTTTCAAACCACGCACGTCAGGGAAGATGTTCTCTTCCGGTACGAACACATTATCCATGACGATCTCACCGGTGATCGACGCACGCAGACCAACCTTGCCGTGAATCGCCGGGGCGCTCAGGCCTTTCCAGCCTTTTTCCAACACGAAGCCACGAATGTCGCCGGCATCGTCTTTGGCCCAGACCACAAACACATCAGCGATCGGGCTGTTGGTGATCCACATCTTCGCGCCGGTCAGGCTGTAGCCGCCGTCGACCTTACGTGCACGAGTGATCATCGCACCCGGGTCGGAACCGTGGTTGGGTTCGGTCAGGCCGAAGCAGCCGATCCACTCGCCGGAAGCCAGTTTCGGCAGGTATTTCTGCTTCTGTGCTTCGGTGCCGAATTCGTTGATCGGCACCATTACCAGCGACGACTGCACGCTCATCATCGAGCGGTAGCCGGAATCGACCCGCTCGACTTCACGGGCAATCAGACCATAGCTGACATAGTTGAGGCCACTGCCACCGTACTGCTCAGGAATCGTCGCACCCAACAGGCCGACTTCGCCCATCTCGCGGAAGATCGCCGGGTCAGTCTTCTCATGACGGAAAGCTTCGAGGACACGCGGTGCGAGGCTCTGTTGAGCAAACTGCTCGGCGGTGTCGCGGATCATGCGCTCTTCTTCGGTGAGCTGTTGATCCAGCAGCAGGGGATCGATCCAGTTGAAGCTAGCTTTACCGCCCATGAGTGTGTCCTCGCAAATCGGCTGAATTAACGTGGCATTGATCGTAGGCGCGGTTCGCCGTCGCGACAAACGAGGATTTCGCATTCTGTTGTGCTAATTTCTCATTCCGAAACGTCGCGAAATGCCTTTTATGCGGCGCATTAGTGAGGTTGACGTACATGCGCAGGAAGATCCCCAGTACAACCGCCCTGATCAGCTTCGAAGCTGCCGCTCGCCACGAGAGCTTTACCCGGGCCGCTGAAGAACTTTCCCTCACTCAAGGCGCCATTTGCCGACAGATCGCCAGCCTTGAAGAGTTCCTCAGTGTGGAACTGTTCCGACGCTCGCGACGCGGGGTAAAACTGACCGAGGCGGGACTTTCCTACAGTCGCCGTGTCGCCACGCAACTGGATGCAGTCGAACGCGACACCTTGTCGGTGATGGGCCAGCAAGGCACCAACGTGATCGAACTGGCGGTGGTGCCGACCTTCGGCACGCAATGGCTGCTACCGCGGCTCAAGGATTTCCAGCTCAAACACCCGGAAGTCACGGTCAACCTGACCAACCGCACCCGGCCCTTTCTGTTTGCCGATACCGAATTCGATGCCGCGATCTACTTTGGCGATGCCGACTGGTCGGGTACCGAATCCCACAGGCTGATGGGCGAAAATCCGATGCCGGTGTGCAGCCCCGCCCTACTCGGTAACAAGACACATCTGACAGCCGAGGCAATCGCCGAGCTACCGTTGTTGCAGCAGACCACCCGCCCTTATGCCTGGCGTCAATGGTTCAACTCACAACACCTGAACATCCCCCGCGACATGACAGGCCCGCGCTACGAGCTATTCTCCATGCTCGCCCAAGCCGCCATGCACGACATGGGCATCGCGCTGATTCCACCGTTCTTGATTCAGCGTGAATTGGCAGAGAAGCGCCTGGTGATTGCCAACCCGCAGGCACTCTCCAGCATCAAGGCCTATTACCTGATGATTCCCGAACGAAAGGTCGAATCAGCGTCATTAAAGGCTTTTCGTGACTGGCTGGTAATCCAGGCGCAGAGCTACAGCCTAGAAGGATAAAGGCTTACAGCAATTGCTAACCCGGTAGTCAGGAAAATAAAAGCCCTACAGATATAAGTATTTGTCGCAATTGCACAGACTGTATCCGAAAGTCGTACAGACGTCCCACAAGCGCCTGACGACGTGGCTTTGAGCCTTCATCGGCGACGCATTGATGCCTATTCACGTCACCGATGAGAAATTTTTCCATAATCGGCCAGAATCCTTACAAGGCACGGCCTGCAAGGGATTCAGCTGGCCATCTGCGACATTCGGTCACGGCATGACTTGTAGTTAATTTTCCGTCACCCGTCATAATCCCTTGAAGGGCATAAAGTTCGCCTGCAAAATGCCGCGCCCCGCCCTGATTTGGCGGGATCGTGCTGATCGGCCGCCCCAGTCGCACCATCCGTAGTGCATGGGTTTACTCAATAAGATCACGCAGGAGATTTGACGTGCACATTGGTGTTCCTCTCGAAACCCAGACCGGTGAAACAAGGGTTGCTGCAACCCCGGAAACCATTAAAAAGCTGATCAGCCAAGGTCATAAGGTCACAGTGCAAACCGGCGCCGGCGTAAAAGCCAGTGTGGTCGACAGTGCCTATGAAGCGGCAGGCGCAACCATTGGCAGTGCCAATGACGCGTTTGGCGCCGAGCTGATTCTCAAAGTGGTCGCCCCGAGCGATACCGAACTGGCGCTGATCAAGCGCGGTACGGTGCTGGTCGGCATGCTCAACCCGTTCAACAACGAAACGATCGCGAAGATGGCCGAGTGCGGCATTACCGCGTTCGCCCTCGAAGCGGCGCCGCGCACCTCGCGCGCGCAGAGTCTCGATGTGTTGTCGTCGCAGGCGAACATTGCCGGCTATAAGGCTGTGTTGCTGGCCGCTCACCACTATCCGCGCTTCATGCCGATGCTGATGACGGCAGCGGGCACCGTGAAAGCGGCGCGCGTGCTGATTCTTGGCGCCGGCGTTGCCGGGTTACAGGCGATTGCCACGGCGAAACGTCTGGGTGCGGTGATCGAAGCGTCTGACGTGCGTCCGGCAGTAAAAGAGCAGATCGAATCCCTCGGCGCCAAGTTCGTCGACGTGCCTTACGAGACCGATGAAGAGCGTGAATGCGCCGTTGGTGTCGGCGGTTACGCCCGGCCTATGCCGGCGAGCTGGATGCAGCGGCAGGCACAGGCCGTGCACGAGCGCGCCAAGCAGGCTGACATCGTCATCACTACTGCGCTGATTCCGGGCCGCAAGGCACCGACGCTGTTGAGCGCGGACACCGTGGCGCAGATGAAACCGGGCTCGGTGGTCATCGACCTCGCCGCGGCTCAGGGTGGAAACTGCCCGCTGACCGTGGCTGATCAAGTCGTGATCGAGAATGGCGTGACCATTTGCGGCCCGACCAATCTGGCCGGTGAAGTCGCTGCAGACGCCTCGGCACTGTACGCCCGCAACCTGCTGGACTTCCTCAAGCTGGTCTTCACCAAAGAAGGCCAGTTCGACGTCAACCTCGAAGACGACATCGTCGCCGCGTGCCTGATGTGCCGCGACGGCCAAGTCATCCGCAAAAACGCCTAAGCAGGGATTCAGACGATGGAAGAGCTTATTTCCCCCGGTATCTACAACCTGATCATCTTCGTGCTGGCGATTTATGTCGGTTACCACGTGGTCTGGAACGTTACACCTGCGCTGCACACGCCATTGATGGCAGTGACCAACGCCATTTCGGCGATCGTGATCGTCGGCGCCATGCTGGCGGCCGCACTGACCGTCACGCCGCTGGGCAAAACCATGGGCACCCTCGCCGTGGCATTGGCTGCGGTCAACGTGTTCGGTGGCTTCCTGGTCACCCGCCGCATGCTTGAGATGTTCAAGAAGAAAGCCCCGAAAGTAAAAGAAGAGGCGCCGAAGTAATGAGCATGAATCTCGTCACGACGCTCTACCTGATCGCGTCGATCTGCTTTATCCAGGCCCTCAAAGGCCTGTCGCACCCGACCACTTCGCGGCGCGGCAACCTGTTCGGCATGCTCGGCATGGCGCTAGCCATCCTGACCACCGTCGGCCTCATCTATAAGCTCGGGGCTGAGCTCGCCACTGCCGGTATCGGTTACGTCATCGTTGGTCTGCTGGTCGGTGGCACGGCCGGTTCGATCATGGCCAAGCGCGTTGAAATGACCAAGATGCCGGAACTGGTCGCCTTCATGCACAGCATGATCGGCCTCGCAGCAGTGTTCATCGCTATCGCTGCGGTGGTTGAGCCGCAATCGCTGGGCATCGTCAAACAACTGGGCGACTCGATCCCGACGGGCAACCGTCTGGAGCTGTTCCTTGGTGCCGCTATCGGTGCAATCACCTTCTCTGGTTCGGTAATCGCCTTCGGCAAGCTGTCGGGCAAGTACAAGTTCCGTCTGTTCCAGGGCGCACCGGTACAGTTCGCCGGTCAGCACAAACTGAACGCTGTGCTGGGGCTGGCGACGCTGGCACTCGGCCTGACCTTCATGTTCACCGGCAACCTCACCGCGTTCGCGCTGATGCTGGCGCTGGCGTTCGTGATGGGCGTGCTGATCATTATCCCGATCGGCGGCGCGGACATGCCGGTGGTGGTGTCGATGCTCAACAGCTATTCCGGCTGGGCGGCGGCCGGTATTGGCTTCTCACTGAACAACTCGATGCTGATCATTGCCGGCTCCCTGGTGGGTTCGAGCGGTGCAATCCTCTCGTACATCATGTGCAAGGCGATGAACCGTTCCTTCTTTAATGTACTGCTCGGCGGTTTCGGCAACACGGCCGATGCAGGCCCTGCCGGTGCGAAAGAAGCCCGTCCGGTTAAATCCGGTTCGGCTGACGACGCGACCTTCCTGCTGACCAACGCCGACACCGTGATCATCGTCCCGGGTTATGGCTTGGCGGTCGCGCGTGCACAACATGCGCTGAAAGAGCTGACCGAGAAGCTGACCCACCGAGGCGTGACCGTGAAGTACGCGATCCACCCGGTGGCCGGCCGTATGCCGGGGCACATGAACGTTCTGCTCGCCGAGGCCGAAGTGCCTTACGACCAAGTGTTCGAGATGGAAGACATCAACTCCGAGTTCGGCCAGGCCGACGTGGTGCTGGTGCTCGGTGCGAACGACGTGGTCAACCCGGCCGCGAAGAACGATCCGAAGTCGCCGATTGCCGGCATGCCGATTCTCGAAGCGTTCAAGGCCAAGACCATCATCGTCAACAAGCGCTCGATGGCCAGCGGCTACGCCGGTCTGGACAACGAACTGTTCTACCTGGACAAGACCATGATGGTTTTCGGCGACGCGAAGAAAGTCATCGAAGACATGGTCAAAGCGGTCGAGTAATCCACCGTTGCAATACCAAACGCCCCGACCTGTCGGGGCGTTTTTGTTTGCGCAAACGGTCGGACAATATGCCGCGTTGTTGCAGATCCAGTAACGGTGTTTTACTTGAAACCCGCTGAATAGACGCCTCGTTTGCGACCTTGGTAGCGGGACAGGCGCCCGTCAAATTCACTAGACTGCGCATCCTGCTACTCGCTTCCCGAGATAATAATCCATGTACCGTGACCGTATTCGCCTGCCTTCGTTGTTGGATAAAGTGATGAGCGCCGCCGACGCAGCCGCTCTGATTGAGGACGGGATGACCGTCGGCATGAGCGGTTTCACCCGTGCCGGCGAAGCCAAAGCCGTCCCTCACGCACTGGCCGAGCGGGCCAAGGTCACGCCGCTGAAGATCAGCCTGATGACTGGCGCCAGCCTGGGCAACGACCTCGACAAGCAATTGACCGAAGCCGGCGTATTGTCGCGACGCATGCCATTCCAGGTCGACAGCACCCTGCGCAAGGCGATCAACGCCGGCCAAGTGATGTTCATCGACCAGCATCTGTCGGAAACCGTCGAGCAACTGCGCAACCAGCAACTGAAGCTGCCGGACATCGCGGTCATCGAAGCCGTGGCCATCACCGAGCAGGGCCACATCGTGCCGACCACTTCGGTGGGCAACTCGGCGAGCTTCGCGATTTTCGCCAAACAGGTGATCGTCGAGATCAACCTGGCGCACAACGCCAACCTCGAAGGCCTGCATGACATCTATATCCCGACGTATCGCCCGACGCGCACGCCGATCCCGCTGGTAAAAGTTGACGACCGCATCGGTAGCACGGCGATTCCGATACCGCCGGAGAAGATTGTCGCCATCGTCATCACCCAGCAGGCGGATTCGCCGTCCACCGTGTCGTCGCCGGACGTCGACACCAACGCCATCGCCGATCACCTGATCACCTTCTTCAAGCAGGAAGTCGACGCCGGGCGCATGACCAACAAGCTCGGCCCGTTGCAGGCCGGCATCGGCAACATTGCCAACGCGGTGATGTGCGGCCTGATTGATTCGCCGTTCGAAGACCTGACCATGTACTCCGAAGTGCTGCAGGATTCGACCTTCGACCTGATCGATGCCGGCAAGCTGAGCTTCGCTTCGGGCAGCTCGATCACCCTGTCGGAGCGCCGCAACAGCGACGTGTTCGGTAACCTGGAGAAGTACAAGGACAAACTGGTACTGCGTCCGCAGGAGATCTCCAACCACCCGGAAGTGGTCCGTCGCTTGGGCATCATCGGCATCAACACGGCGCTGGAGTTCGACATCTACGGCAACGTCAATTCCACCCACGTTTGCGGTACGCGGATGATGAATGGCATCGGCGGTTCCGGCGACTTCGCGCGCAACGCGCATCTGGCGGTGTTTGTGACCAAGTCGATCGCCAAGGGTGGCGCGATTTCCAGCGTAGTACCGATGGTCAGCCACGTTGACCACACCGAGCACGACGTCGACATTCTGGTGACCGAAGTGGGTCTGGCCGATTTACGCGGCCTGGCGCCACGGGAGCGTGCGCGGGTCATCATCGATAACTGCGTGCACCCGGACTTCCGTCAGGCACTGAACGATTACTTCACGGCGGCCTGTGCAATCGGTGGTCATACCCCGCACATCCTGCGGGAAGCCTTGAGCTGGCACATGAATCTGGAAGAAACCGGGCGCATGCTCGCGGTCTGATTCACACAGATAAACCGCCGACGCAACCACAGTTTGCGTCGGCGGACTTTCGCAAGCCTCCAACCTGACAAAAACTGTACTTCTGTACTGGTCATTTCCTACAGACTTTGCCTACCTTTCCAAGTGAATCGAGCATAAATGCACCACTTGAGTGCGGACAAGTACAGTTTGCTCAATTTTGACCCATACACCCGCTATAAACAGTTAACTGGTCACTCACAATACAGTTGAACTGTATCTAGAGAGACTTGGCAAACGAGAGGATCATGGGCACCAGTCAAACCACTACCTGATCCCGCCACAAGCGGAAGGATGTCAACCATGGAACGTACACTCAGTTCCGAACTGTTCTTCGAAGACAAAGCTGTAAACACCCAGGCTTCCCTGCCTCTGCGCGTTATCGCCAACCTGATGTTGTGGCAGCGCCGCATCTCCAGCCGCCACCAATTGGCCCGTCTGGATTCGCGTCTGCTGGCTGACGCCGGTATCAGCGAAGCACAACGCTACGAAGAGCTGAGCAAGCCGTTCTGGCGCTAAGTAGCGTCGCTGGCTCTGGTCGTTAGACCCACCGCCAGCAACCCGAATTGAACAAACAAAACCCGTCGTGGGAAACCACGACGGGTTTTGTCGTTTTCGGGCCGGAAAAATGCCGGTACACCTGCCGATATCGATAACAGGTACAGTTTTAAATAATCAACATCTGAACCAGTACAATTTCATTCGAGTGTATCTGCATCTTTGTCCGCGACAGGCTCAACATGACCTTCCGCCTTCACCGGTAAACGGAATACGCCATGAATGACTTACAGGATGTTTCAGAAATTTTAAGCTTACCGGCTTCTCGCCCCAACGCTCTGCAACGCTTGTTTCACAGCCTCTGGGGCAGCCTGGAGCGCGCCAGAACGCGGCGCCTGCTATCTCAACTCGATAATCGTGATCTCGCTGATCTTGGTCTCAGCCACGCCGACCGCGTGAACGAACTGGATAAACCCTTCTGGCGCTAGCACTCTGCCCACTGTGCGAAAGTCGCCCGTCGGCCTAATATCCACGCAGAACGTGGCGAATGCTGTGTCACTGGCGTCTGACTCCTCAGATACCGAGCCACCTCTCAATACGGTTTATCCACAGGAGTTACACCATGTCCCGTCTTCGTCTGCTCAGTGCCGCCGCCATGCTGGCCGTGGCTGCCAACGCCAGCGCCACCAGCTTTATCGTCACCACCGACGCCGTTGTCGGTGCACTGAAGTCCTCGTCCGACGCGACTTCCGACGTCACCTCGTCCTTCCGTGACGACAAAATCGTTCTGGCTGCCCGTGACGACGCCGCCAGCTTCGTCGCCAGCGAAGGCGAGATCCGTGGGGTGAAACTGGAAAGCGCGCTGGATCATATCCGTCACCAGGCGCCACAACTGAATGCGACCGACGCACAGCTGGCCCAAGCCATACTGACGATCTAAGCGAGTCCAGGCATTGCGGGACACGCGCAACGTGTCCCGATGTTTCGGCGCTGGCTCTGGCCCGGGCATTGCGCTAGCCTTTGGGCTCAGCAAAAATTACCGAGTCCGATGCGCTTTCTTTCAAATCTACTGATCCCCTCTGTATTGTTCAGCACCTGCTGGGCGACGCCAGTCAATGCCTTTGATGCCTTCAATGCGTCGACACAAGGCACCGTCGTCAGTGGTTACGCCACCAGCATGGTGTCTTCCGCACCTTTCGACCGTAAACTAGTGCTCGCGGCCCGCGATGATGCGGCTGCGTTTGTTGCCAGTGACGGTGAATGGCGAGGTGCCCGTCTGGAATCCGCGCTGCATTACTTGCGCAAAACCCGGCCGAAACTTCATGTCAGTGACCTTGAACTGGCAGAGGCAATTCTCGTCCAATAGTTATCCTGTTCCCCCGTTATCCTTGCCCCTCCGGAGTCGTTCCATGCGTAGCCCGCTGATTGCTGCCGCCCTTGGCCTGTTTTTGTTGGCCGATGTGGCCCAGGCGCACACCCTGGTAGCCACCAGTAACATCATCGTTCGTGCCTCCCAGCGCACCATCGATTTCACTTCCGATACCACCACGTCGATTCGCGACTCGAAAATCATCCGCGAAGCGCACGATGACGCCGCCAGTTTCGTCGCCACAAACGGCGATATCCGCGGCGCGCATCTGGAAGCAGCGCTGAACACCCTGCGCACTCGTGTGCCGGAAGCGCGTGACGCCAGCGATCAGGTACTCGCCGAAGCCATCCTCGCACTGTGAAGTCAATCGGCGCCTGGCTGCTGGCCGGGGCGTTGTTGCTACTTGGCAACAGCGCCCACGCCGGCCTGCAATTGCGGCTCAAGACCGACGGTCTGAGCCCCACCCAACAACAGGCCAGCCAGGCGCTGATCGATGAGGCGATGCAAAAGCTGCCGCCGAGTTTTATCGAGCGGCTGGACCGGCGCATTGATGTCGGCTGGACCGATGACATGCCCGGCAATGCCTATGGCCAGGCCACGCTGGTTTCCGAGCTCGATCTGAATCGCAAACTGCTCGCGGGCCTCACCGATGGCAGCGCGGCCAAAGAAAAAACCAATCGCCCCCACGGCACTGTGCGCCAGGAACTGCTCGCCACGGTGCTGCATGAGATCACCCACATTTACGACCGTGCGCGCTTGTGGCCGGACGCCGAGCGCACGCTGATCCAGCGCTGCACCCGACGATTCAACAGCGCCGGGCTGATCGGCATTCCCGACGAATGCCGTGGCCAGAATGGCCGGCGCTTCACCCTCAGCGATGATCCGCGCCTGCTCGACCTCGCTGGTTGGCAGCAATACGTCGGTCGTCGCGGTGAGCGCGAACAACACAATCGGCAGATCGCCCGCAGCCCGGACCTGTACGAAATCTCCAGTCCCAAGGAGTTCGTCGCGGTCAACATGGAGTATTTCCTCCTCGACCCGAGTTATGCCTGCCGCCGTCCTGCGTTGTACCGCTATTACCAGCAACACTTCGGCTGGGCGCCATCGGCCAAAGACTCTTGCAGCAAGACCTTCGCGTTTCTCAATGCCGGTAACGACTTTGCCAAGCAACCGTTAGGGCAAGTCGACCCGGAACGGGTCTATGCAGTCGACTACCTGCTGGCCGAGGCCAATCAGAACTGGGTCAGCCGCTGGGGCCACAGCATGTTGCGTCTGGTGATCTGCGCGCCGGGCCGCCCACGTGGCCCGGATTGCCGGCTCGATCTGGACCAGCATCTGGTGTTGTCCTACCGCGCCTTTGTCGGTGATGTGCAGCTGTCGAGCTGGGACGGACTGGTCGGCAAATACCCATCGCGCCTGTTCGTGTTGCCGCTGGCGCAGGTCATCGACGAATACACCAAGACCGAACTGCGCAGCCTCGCCTCCGTGCCACTGAACCTGTCCCGCGACGAGATCGAAGGCGTGGTCGAACACGCTGCCGAAATGCACTGGAGCTATGACGGCAACTACTTCTTCCTGTCCAACAACTGCGCGGTAGAAGGCCTGAAGCTATTGCGCAGCGGCAGCAACAACACGCAGTTCGTGGGCCTGGACAGCATCATGCCCAACGGCTTGCTGGAAGTGATGAAGGGCCGTGGTCTGGCGGACACCAGTGTGCTGGATGATCCGAAAGAAGCGTTGCGTCTGGGCTATCGCTTCGACTCGTTCCGCGATCGCTATCAGGCGATGTTCGATGTGCTGAAAAAGCAATTACCGATCAAGCAGAACACCGTCGAGGAATGGCTTTCGCTGACAGCCGAAGAACGCCGTGAGTGGTTCGAACGTGCAGATCTGCGCACCAGTGCCGCGCTGCTGTTGCTGGAGCAAGCCAGCTATCGCCGCCAATTGCTGCTGGCGCAGGACGAGGTCAAGCAGCGTTACCTCGGCGCTCGCGAGCTGGAAAACGGCGGCATGGACAAGGCCAACGCGACCTTGCAGGAAATTCTCGCCAACAGCGGGTTCCTCAGTCGCCCGGCGGAACTGCTCGATAGCCGTGGTTATGGATTGCCGCAACCGAGCGAGTTCAAGCGACTGGAAGACGAAAGCAGCCAACGACAGAAAAAGCTATTGGTGCTTTCCGGCGATCTGGACGCAGAAGTACGCAAGTTGCTGGAACCCAAGCGTGCTGCGGAGATTGCCGCCAGCGAGGAGAACGTGAAGCAGATTGGCGCGCATCTGCGCAAACTGCACAAGGCCTCCGGCGGACTGGAGCTGCCCTGAAAAAAGACCGCAGCCATTGGCTGCGGTCTTTTTTATTACCTGCAGATCAATTCAAGACGCCATCCAGAATCTCGTAAACGATCCCGGTGCCCACCGCGATCAGCACGATATCGCCTCCCGCCCGCCGCCATTCGTAGCCCGGATACACCGGCAAACGACCTAGCGCACGATTATCCAGACGCTCGCCGTAATAGCCGTGCGGCAACGGCCGGCCACGCTCCAGATGAATCCCCGGAGGCGGCGGTGCGCCGCGCACGAAGTAGCCATGGTTATCGCGAATGGTCTGGCGTACCGGGCCGAAGTCGCGCGGTGGCGGGCCGCCACGGTGATCGTTCTGCGGGCCACGGTGATCGTCGCGATGGTCATTACCATGGTTGTCGTACTGGCCCTGCTGCGGGCCGCCGTGGTCGTGATCATCGCGCTGATCGGCGCTGGCCAGCAGCGGTGTCGCACTGATCAACAGCACGCCCAGTCCGGCCATCAGACGTTTCGGCATTTTCATCGGGTCTTTCCTCACGGCACAAACAGCAAAAAGGGCCTCAGAACGATGTTCTGAAGCCCTCGGTCTTGCTCATTTAGTCTGTGCTTTAAGGTGCTAATTCCTCTGTATCAGGAACTTTACCTTCAGCTGACGCGGGCCTTACGTACGCCTTCGGAAAGTGCCGAGCACAGGCTCAGTACACCGTCGATGGCCTGGGCTGGCGTCGTTGCGTTGGCAATGTGATCGATCAACGCCGAACCCACCACAACACCGTCGGCCAGACGCGCGATGGCCGCTGCCTGCTCCGGCGTGCGAATACCAAAACCGATACTGATCGGCAGGTCGGTATGACGACGCAGACGGGTCACCGCCTCTTCGACGTGCTCCAGCGTTGCTGCACCAGCACCGGTCACACCGGCCACCGACACGTAGTAAACGAAGCCGGAGCTGCCATTGAGCACCTTCGGCAGACGCGCGTCGTCAGTGGTCGGCGTGGTCAGACGGATGAAGTCCAGACCGGCAGCCTGTGCCGGGTCGCACAGCTCGGCGTTGTGCTCAGGCGGCATGTCGACCACGATCAGGCCATCGACGCCGGCCTCTTTCGCATCAGCAATGAAGCGCGACACACCGTACATGTGAATCGGGTTGAAATAGCCCATCAACACCAGCGGCGTGTCGCTGTTGCCTTCACGGAACTCACGAACCATTTGCAGGGTTTTCAGCAGATTCTGCTTGGCACCCAGCGCGCGAATATTCGCCAGTTGAATCGCCGGACCATCGGCCATCGGGTCGGTAAACGGCATGCCCAGCTCGATTACGTCGGCGCCAGCACCCGGCAAGCCTTTGAGTATCGCCAGCGAGGTGTCGTAGTCCGGATCACCGGCGGTGACGAAGGTCACCAGCGCGGCGCGGTTCTGTTCTTTGAGGTCGGCAAAACGGCTTTGCAGGCGGCTCATCAGTGTTTCTCCTGCTGGGACTGTTCCATATGGTGCATGACGGTCTGCATATCTTTGTCGCCACGGCCCGACAGGTTAACCACCATCAGATGGTCCTTCGGCAGCTTCGGTGCGCGTTTGAAAACCTCAGCCAGAGCGTGAGCGCTTTCCAGGGCAGGAATGATCCCTTCCAGACGGCAGCATTTGTGGAACGCGTCGAGGGCTTCGTCGTCGGTCACCGAGGTGTACTGAACACGGCCGATGTCATGCAACCACGCGTGTTCCGGGCCGATGCCCGGATAGTCGAGGCCGGCGGAAATCGAGTGGGCGTCGATGATCTGGCCATCGTCGTCCTGCAGCAGGAAGGTGCGGTTGCCGTGCAACACACCCGGAACGCCACCATTCAGGCTCGCCGCATGCTTGCCGGTTTCAATGCCGTAACCGGCGGCTTCAACGCCGATGATTTCAACGCTCTTGTCGTCGAGGAACGGGTGGAACAGCCCCATGGCATTGGAACCGCCACCGATGCACGCCACCAGGCTGTCCGGCAGACGGCCTTCCTGCGCCTGCAACTGATCGCGGGTTTCCTTGCCGATCACGGCCTGGAAGTCGCGAACCATTGCTGGATAAGGGTGCGGGCCGGCCACAGTGCCGATCAGGTAGAAGGTGTTGTCGACGTTGGTCACCCAGTCACGCAGGGCTTCGTTCATCGCATCTTTCAGAGTGCCAGTGCCTGCCACGACCGGAATCACTTCAGCGCCCAGCAGCTTCATGCGGAATACGTTGGCCTGCTGACGTTCGATGTCAGTGGTGCCCATGTAGATCACGCAATCCAGGCCGAAACGCGCGGCGACGGTGGCAGTGGCCACGCCGTGCATGCCGGCGCCGGTCTCGGCGATGATGCGTTTCTTGCCCATGCGCCGCGCCAGCAGGATCTGGCCGATGCAGTTGTTGATCTTGTGCGCGCCGGTGTGGTTCAGCTCTTCGCGTTTGAGGTAGATCTTCGCGCCGCCGCAGAACTCGGTCAGGCGTTCAGCGAAATACAGCGGGCTCGGACGTCCGACGTAGTCGCGCTGGAAGTAGGCCAATTCTTCTTTGAATGCAGGATCTTCCTTGGCCGCTTCGTATTCACGGGCCAGATCGAGGATCAACGGCATCAGGGTTTCCGCCACGTAGCGGCCACCAAACGAGCCGAACAAGCCGTTATCGTCCGGGCCGTTGCGCAGATCAGAGGTGTTCGAAGTCTGGGTCATGAGTCGCTCCAGGTGAATTCGGGTGAAAAGACAATGACGACCACTCTACCCCTGACCTACTACGCTGAAAACCGATAAGATCGCCACAACCTGTCAGGAAAACTCACAGATACCATGAGCCATGACCTTCCCCCGTTGAATGCCTTGCGCGCGTTCGAAGCCACCGCCCGGCTGAACAGTGTCAGTCAAGCTGCCGAGCAGCTGCACGTTACCCATGGCGCGGTCAGTCGTCAGCTCAAGGTGCTGGAAGAGCACTTGGGAATCAGTTTGTTCGTCAAGGACGGGCGCGGCTTGAAACTCACAGGTGCCGGCATGCGTTTACGCGATGCCAGCGGTGAGGCGTTTGACCGGTTGCGCAGTGTTTGTGCCGAATTGACGCAAAGCACGGCGGATGCACCGTTTGTGCTGGGTTGCTCCGGAAGCCTGCTGGCACGCTGGTTTATTCCACGCTTGGGGCGATTGAATGCCGATCTGCCGGATTTGCGTCTGCACCTGTCGGCGGGAGAAGGCGATCTTGATCCCCGTCGCCCCGGACTGGATGCCTTGCTGCTATTCGCCGAGCCACCGTGGCCAGCAGACATGCAGGTCTACGAACTCGCCGCAGAACGCATCGGCCCAGTGATGAGTCCGCTGTTCAGCGGCTATCAGCGCCTGCAAACAGCGCCAGCCTCAGCGCTGCTCGATGAACCGCTGCTGCACACTACTTCCCGCCCACAAGCCTGGCCAAGCTGGACACAGCAAAACCACCTCGATGCCAAAGCATTGAAATTGGGGCAAGGTTTCGAGCATTTGTATTACTTGCTGGAAGCAGCAGTCGCAGGTCTGGGCGTAGCAATCGCGCCGGAGCCGCTGGTAACAGAAGATTTGAAGGCCGGTCGCCTGGTTGCGCCATGGGGCTTCTGTGAAACCCCGGCGCAACTGGCGTTGTGGCTACCCAAGCGCGCCGCAGACGGACGCGCTCGGCAACTGGCGCAATGGCTCAAGAATGAGCTGCGCCAGAGCGATCACTCGCCGCGCTTGAACAGCAAGTAAGCGGCGAGCAGACCGATTGCACCGACCGCGACACCGGCAGTCGTCCACGGATGTTCCTGCGCGTAGTCGCGGGTGGCGATCCCGGTTTCGCGGGTTTTCACTTTGACTTCTTCATAGGCATCGCTGAGCAAGTGACGTGAATGTTTCAGCGCACTTTCGGCATTGCTTTTCAGCGCCTTGAGGGTCTTGCGCGACTCGTCCGAAGCGTCGTCCTTCAAGCTTTCCAACGATTTGAGCAGACTCTCGATCTCGGCTTCCATGCTTTGCAACGAGGCTTTACGTAAAGAGGTGTTGGCCATGGTGGCTCTCCTGCATTGGTGATGAGTGGCGTGTGTTGGTTGGGACTTCAGCGGTTTGAGAAAGTGCAGAAAATCTGAACTTCGCTTGCGCGCCGCCACCGAAATCAACAGTGCAGATTCACTGCTAGTCTCAAATCCACACGCCAAGGAGATCGTTATGAGTGACCATCACACGTACAAGAAAGTCGAGCTGGTCGGTTCGTCCGCCAGCAGCATTGAAGATGCCATCAACAACGCGCTGGCCGAAGCCAACAAGAGCATCAAGCATCTTGAGTGGTTTGAAGTGGTCGACACCCGTGGCCACATCAAGGACGGCAAGGCTGCGCACTTTCAGGTAACGCTGAAAGTCGGCTTCCGCATTGCCAGCAGCTGAGTTTGGTCTAGTCTTCTGAACTTGCGCGCTGGCCGAGTGCCATAGGAATGGCAAAGCGCTACAGGGTGAGTGCATCGGGTGATCGCTCGATGCCCGCCTCTTTTAATCCGACCAGGGAGTGCGACCGATGAAGAAGTTCATGTTGGCAGTAGGTTTGTTGAGCCTTGCGGGTGGTGCGTTTGCTGCCGGTAAGCCATGTGAAGAGCTGAAAAGCGAGATTGCGGCGAAGCTGGATGCCAAGGGCGTTTCCGGGTATTCGCTGGAGATTGTTGATAAGGGTGCAGATGCAGGCGCCAAGGTCGTTGGCACCTGCGAAGCTGGCTCCAAGGAAATCGTCTACAAGCGCGGTTGAACGGGCCTGAAATGCAAAAGCCGACGTGAAGGCGTCGGCTTTTTTGTGTCCGGGATTTGAGATTTTTGTGGATTTGAAATCGAACCCCCTCACCCCAGCCCTCTCCCCCAAGGGGGGCGAGGGGGAGAGGGAGCAGATCGGGGGCTGTTCAGACCGTGAGTTCGACTCGATTTTTCAGTTCGATGTATCTCGAACATTCAACCCGGTCAGTCCCCTCTCCCTCCGGGAGAGGGCTAGGGTGAGGGTGCCTTTCGGCTTTTCAGCCCTTCATCACCTGCGCCAGCAACTCGTACGAATGCACCCGATCAGCATGCTCATACAGATCACTGGTGAAAATCAGCTCATCCGCCTGGGTCTGCTCAACCAGCACTTCCAGCTTGGCGCGGATCTTCTGCGGACTCCCCACCATCGCCAGCCCCAGGAAATCCCCCACTGCCTCACGCTCATGTGGCAGCCACAGGCCATCCATGGTTTTCACTGGCGGACGCTGCACCAGGCTTTGCCCGCGCATCAGCGCAAGAATGCGCTGATACACCGACGTCGCCAGATAGTCGGCTTGTTCATCGGTATCCGCCGCCACCAGCGGCACACCGAGCATCACATACGGCTTGTCGAGCACCGCCGAAGGCTTGAAGTGATTGCGATAGACGCGAATCGCCTCGTGCATGAAGCGCGGGGCGAAATGCGAGGCGAAGGCATACGGCAAACCGCGCTCACCGGCTAATTGCGCGCTGAACAGGCTGGAACCGAGCAGCCAGATCGGCACATTGGTGCCGGTGCCAGGCATCGCGATCACGCGCTGGTCCGGGGTACGCGGACCGAGGTAGCGCACCAGTTCGGCAACGTCTTCGGGGAAATCATCAGCGCTGCCGGAGCGCTCACGGCGCAAAGCACGCGCGGTCATTTGGTCAGAACCCGGTGCGCGGCCCAGGCCGAGGTCAATCCGCCCCGGATACAGGCTTTCCAGCGTGCCGAACTGCTCGGCGATCACCAGCGGCGCATGGTTGGGCAGCATTACGCCGCCAGAGCCGACACGAATGGTCGAAGTACCGCCGGCCAGATAACCGAGCAGCACAGACGTCGCCGAGCTGGCGATGCCGTCCATGTTGTGGTGTTCGGCCACCCAGAACCGCGTGTAGCCGAATTTCTCGACGTGCTGTGCCAGGTCCAGCGAATTGCGCAGCGACTGCGCCGGGCTGCCGTTCTCGCGCACCGGCACCAGATCGAGGGTGGAAAATTTTACGTCGGACAGTTGCTTCATAAACCTGCGTCTCCGAGTGAGGAGGCAGGTTTTTCTTGCGAACGAAAACCTGCCGAATTCATAAGCGTGTTTTGTGCAATGAGGGCATATACCCGAGTTTCAATAGCAGAGTCGAAATTTCCTACTAAAAAAGTCAACGATTCAACCGGGCTGAACTTTGTTCCGGCGTCTATCCTCAGAAGCCTTGCAAGCAAAAACCACGACGACGCGGCGTTTCCGCGCCAGAGACTGAGGAGGAAAACATGGCTATCGTGAAGAAAGCATCCGCACATTGGGCAGGTGATCTGAAAACCGGTATCGGCTCGATTTCCACCGAAACCGGCGTTCTCAGAGAAGCTCCGTACGGCTTCAAGGCGCGCTTTGAGGGCGGCAAGGGCACCAACCCGGAAGAATTGATCGGCGCGGCGCATGCCGGCTGTTTCTCCATGGCGTTTTCGATGATTCTTGGCGATGCGGGCTTGAAGGCTGACAGCATTGATACTCAGGCTGAAGTCACGCTCGATCAGGTAGAGGGCGGGTTCGCGATCACCGCGGTGAAACTGATCCTCAAGGCGAAAATCCCCGGGGCGACGCAGGCGCAGTTCGAAGAGCTGAGCAACAAGGCCAAGGAAGGGTGCCCGGTGTCGAAAGTGCTGAATGCGAAGATTACGCTTGAGGCTTCGCTGGTCAGCTGATTCTGTGTTGTCTGATCTGACACCTTCGCGAGCAAGCTCGCTCCCACAATGAACCTGTGCAGCAGGACCAATGTGGGAGCGAGCTTGCTCGCGAAGGCGATTTTGCAATCGACACAGGTCTGAAACCAAACATACAAGTTGTGAGCGAAGTCAGAACCCCCGCTGTAAAAATGTGGTCGAATAAATGACAGCAGCTTCAGCGCACACCCGTGCGCGCTGCCTCAGGGAGCTTCACTCATGAAACGTATTGGCTTGGCGATCCTCTGCAGTGCACTGGCCACCTCGGTAATTGCGGCACCCAAAGACTGCGAGGAACTGAAGAAAGAAATCGAAGTGAAGATTCAGGCCAAAGCCGTGCCCTCCTACACGCTGGAAATCGTCAGCAAGAAAGAGGCTGCAAAACACGATATCGCCATGGTTGTCGGCACTTGCGACTATGGTCGCAAGAAAATCATCTACCAGAAGAACGACAGCTGAGTCACCTCAGATAATGCAGTTGTAGTCGTAATCCTCGGCAACGATTTCGCGCTTGGCGTTGTAGAGCCGGGCACTCGGGGTGAACGCCAGCGAACGGCCCTCCAGCGTGTAACGCTGGCCGGCCTCGAAATGGTCGTAGCGGATGTACATGTAACACAACCGTTCCACCGGGCCGGTCATCAATGCACCACCACCGCCAAACACTTCGAAATCAAAGCGTACGCGCAGCTCATGACTGCCGGGCGTAACCTGGAAAAAACGCCCGTCGTCCAGGCGTTGATTATCCAGCCGTTCGGCCATCAACAGCTTGCCGCCCGGGGTGGGTGTTGAGAAGTCGACCCAGGCCATGTGCGGATCGACCGGTGGCAACGGCGTCTGACAACCGGCCACAAGACTGGCAACGAGCAACAACAGCAACGGGCGCATGATGGATATCCACAGATCTGAATATTCAGCATAGCGCCGATCAGCTGCTCTGACAGCCTGCCGGCGTGCCTTGGCCTACCACTCTGCGCTGCTCGTCATAGAGCTTCGCCCATGGCCGAAAACCAATGCTGCCAGCCTGCAACTGATAACGCTGGCCGGCATTGAAGTCCTTGAATTTCACGTTCAATTGGCAATCGCGCCACAACGGCTCAGCGTCAGGACCGATGTTGGTCGCTGCCACCGGAAACTGATAACGCACCCTCAGTTCATGGCTGCCGGGCTGCACTTCGAAATAGCGTTTGTCGTCGCTCACGCTGCTATCGACCTTTAGCGCTTGCAACGTCGTGTCCTGTTGCCGGGCATCAAGCTCGATCCAGGCTTGCGAAGGGTCGGGGTCGGGCATTCCGAAATTGGCACAACCGGCCAGCGTCAGCAGGCCTCCTGACAGCATCAATATGCGCATAGCGGTGCTCCTTAAGGCGGGATAGTCTTGCGGGCAGACTCTCCGGGGGATTTCTTATTTTGAGCAGGCCGTTTCCAAGCCTTGGGTTACTTGATCGCGTTTTTCGGGTTTTGTTTCCAGGTGTGTTGTTTTTGTTGCTCAACGGTTGCGCCAGCGTCAGCTATTACGGGCAGCTGGCTAGCGGCCAGTTGCAATTGCTGCGGGCGCGCGAGCCGGTGGAAAAAGTCATTGCCGACCCGAGCCGCGACGCGACACTACGCAAGCACTTGGCGCAATCGCAGAAGGCCCGCGCTTTTGCCAGCGAGCATCTGCACCTGCCGGACAACCAGAGCTATCGCCTGTACGCCGACATCGGCCGGCCGTTTGTGGTGTGGAATGTATTCGCCACTTCAGAGTTCTCCCTGACGCCGCAAAACCATTGCTTCCCGATTGCCGGGTGTGTGGCCTATCGCGGTTACTACAGCCAGAGCGCCGCGCGCGGTGAGGCGGCAATCCAGCGATTGCAGGGCATGGATGTATCGATTGGCGGCGTCGAGGCCTATTCGACGCTCGGCTGGTTCAATGACCCGATCATCAACACAATGATGGGCTGGGGCGATGAACGCCTGGCCACGCTGATCTTTCATGAACTGGCGCACCAACGCTTCTATGTAAAGGACGACACAGAATTCAACGAGTCCTTCGCCACGTTTGTCGAGCAGGAAGGCACGCGGCAGTGGCGAGCGTTTCGCGGGTTGTCGGCGGATACCGATTCACGGTTGCAGCAGCGTGATCAGTTTATTGGGTTGGTACTCCAGACCCGCTCACGGCTGGAAAAGCTTTACGCGCAGCCATTGCCGATTGAGCAGATGCGCGAACGCAAAGCGGCGGAGTTCGAGCAGTTTCGCCGGGATTATCGGGTGATGAGGGACAGTCAGTGGGCTGGAGACAAGCGCTATGACGGCTGGGTGAATGCGCCGCTGAACAACGCGCGGTTGCTGCCGTTTGGACTGTATGACCAGTGGGTGCCGGCGTTTGCGGCGTTGTTCAAAAAGGTCGGGGGGGATTGGGGGAGGTTTTATGCTGAGGTTGAGCGGTTGGGTGGGTTGCCGGTGGCTGAGCGTAAGGCGGCACTGAAAGCACTGGAACAACCTGGGACCTAACAGGCCCCTTCGCGAGCAGGCTCGCTCCCACAGGGGATTTGCGCCGTATACAAATCCAGTGTGGGAGCGAGCCTGCTCGCGAAAGCTATTTCATCAGCGCCGCAGAAACGCCTGATGCAACGCGTCCAGCGTTTCAAAGTGATAAGCCGGCGCCTCGGCATTCAACTCTTCAAAACTGCCAAACCCATAACCGACCGCCGCCGCATCCAGCCCGTTGCTGCGCGCCCCGATCAGGTCATGCTTGCGATCGCCGATCATCAGCGTGTTCGCCGGATCCAGCCCTTCTTCTTTCATCAGATGCGCAATCAACTCGACCTTGTTGGTCCGCGTGCCATCCAGCTCGCTGCCGTAGATCACCTTGAAATGCCGGGCGAAATCAAAATGCCGGGCAATCTCGCGGGCAAATTCCCACGGCTTCGAAGTGGCGATATACAGCTGCCGCCCTTGCCCGCTCAAGGTTTCCAGCAACGGCGTAACGCCGTCGAACATACGGTTTTCATACAGGCCGGTGACCTTGAAACGCTCGCGATAGAAATTCACCGCCTGCCATGCCTTGGCTTCATCAAAATCGTAGAACTGCATGAACGCCTGCAACAGCGGCGGGCCGATGAAGTGTTCGAGTTTGGTCAGGTCTGGCTCATCAATACCGAGTTTGGCGAGGGCAAACTGGATGGATCGGGTGATGCCCTCCCGCGGGTCGGTCAGGGTGCCATCGAGGTCGAACAGTACGGTTTGGTAATGCATGGGAAGTCCTGAGCAGTCGCAAATTCGATTCAGAGTGTGTCGTAGCCTTCGGCCAGATGCAGATCCTTGAGTTTCACGTAGTTCGCCGCGCTGTAGGTGAAGAAGGCTTTTTCCTTGTCGGTGAGCGGACGCACCTGCTTCACCGGGCTACCCACATAGAGGAAGCCACTTTGAAGACGCTTGCCCGGCGGCACCAGGCTGCCGGCGCCGATGATCACATCGTCCTCGACCACCGCACCGTCCATGACAATGCTGCCCATGCCGATCAACACGCGACTGCCAACGCTGCAGCCGTGCAACATGACTTTGTGGGCGATGGTCACGTCATCGCCGATCAGCAGCGGGAAACCGTCCGGGTTGAACGGGCCGGCGTGGGTGATGTGCAGCACGCAGCCGTCTTGCACGCTGGTGCGCGCACCGATGCGAATGCGGTGCATGTCGCCGCGGATCACGGTCAGCGGCCATACGGAGCTGTCTTCGCCGATTTCGACGTCGCCGATAACCACCGCCGAGCCGTCGACAAACGCGCCTTTGCTCAAGCGCGGGGTGTGATTCTGGTACTTGCGAACGGACACGATAATTTCTCTCTCTGTCGCCGATAGCTGCGGTGAATGCCGATTGTAATTAAGATGGGGCAATGTTTCCCCAGCCAAGGTGCCAACCGTGAGCGTGAACAACCCTCTGCTGCAGTCCTATGACCTGCCACCGTTCTCCACGATCCGTGCCGAACACGTCCTGCCCGCCATCGAAACGATCCTGGCCGACAACCGCGCCGCCATTGCCGAAATCCTCAAGACTCAGGTTCAGAACCCGACCTGGGCCGGCCTGGTATTGGCGATGGACGAACTCAATGATCGCCTCGGCGCTGCCTGGAGCCCGGTCAGCCACCTCAATGCCGTGTGCAACAGTGCCGAACTGCGCGAAGCCTACGAGTCGTGCCTGCCAGCCTTGAGCGCCTACTCCACCGAGATGGGCCAGAACCGCGAGCTGTTCCAGGCTTATGAAGCACTGGCCAACAGCCCGGAAGCCGGCGGTTTCGACGTGGCGCAAAAGACTATTCTGGAACACGCCCTGCGCGACTTCCGTCTGTCGGGTATCGACTTGCCGGAAGCCGAACAGAAACGCTACGCCGAAGTGCAAAGCAAACTGTCCGAGCTGGGCAGCCGCTTCTCCAATCAACTGCTCGACGCCACTCAGGCGTGGACCAAACACGTCAGCGACGAAGCCGACCTCGCCGGCCTGACCGACTCGGCCAAGGCGCAAATGGCGGCCGCCGCACAGGCCAAAGGCCTCGATGGCTGGCTGATCACTCTGGAATTCCCGAGCTACTACGCGGTGATGACCTACGCGCAAGACCGCACACTGCGTGAAGAAGTCTACGCCGCCTACTGCACCCGCGCCTCGGATCAAGGCCCGAACGCCGGCCAGAACGACAACGGCCCGGTGATGGAAGAGATCCTCGACCTGCGTCGGGAACTGGCCAGACTGTTGGGCTTTGCCAGCTTCTCCGAGCTTAGCCTGGCCACGAAAATGGCTGAATCCAGCGATCAGGTGCTGAGCTTCCTCCGTGATCTGGCCAAGCGCAGCAAGCCGTTCGCCGCCCAGGATCTGCAACAGCTGCGCGCTTACGCCGCCGAACAGGGCTGCGCCGATCTGCAAAGCTGGGACAGCGGTTTCTACGGCGAGAAGCTGCGTGAACAACGTTACAGCGTTGCTCAGGAAACCCTGCGCGCCTACTTTCCGATCGACAAAGTGCTGGGCGGTCTGTTTGCCATTGTTCAGCGTCTGTACGGCATCGAAATCGCCGAACAGAAAGGCTTCGACACCTGGCACTCGGACGTTCGCCTGTTCGAGATCCAGGAAAACGGCCAGCACGTCGGCCGCTTCTTCTTCGACCTCTACGCCCGCGCCAACAAGCGTGGCGGTGCCTGGATGGACGGCGCCCGTGACCGTCGCCGCACCGTCGACGGCGTGCTGCAAAGCCCGGTGGCCAATCTGGTGTGCAACTTCACCCCGGCCGACAGCGGCAAGCCTGCGCTGCTGACCCACGATGAAGTGACCACGCTGTTCCACGAGTTCGGTCATGGCCTGCATCACCTGCTGACCCGCGTTGATCACGCCGGTGTTTCCGGCATCAACGGCGTGGCGTGGGACGCGGTCGAGCTGCCAAGCCAATTCATGGAAAACTGGTGCTGGGAACCGGAAGGTCTCGCGCTGATTTCCGGTCATTACGAAAGCGGCGAGCCGCTGCCGCAGGACCTGCTGGAAAAAATGCTCGCGGCGAAAAACTTCCAGTCCGGCCTGATGATGGTCCGTCAGCTGGAGTTCTCGCTGTTCGACTTCGAACTGCACGCCACCCACGGTGATGGTCGCAGCGTTGCGCAGGTGCTCGAAGGCGTGCGTGACGAAGTTTCTGTCATGCGCCCACCGGCCTACAACCGCTTCCCCAACAGCTTCGCGCACATCTTCGCCGGCGGTTACGCGGCGGGTTACTACAGCTACAAGTGGGCTGAAGTGCTGTCGGCCGATGCCTTCTCGAAATTCGAAGAAGACGGCGTGCTCAACGCAGAAACCGGTCGCGCCTTCCGTGAAGCGATTCTGGCGCGCGGCGGTTCGCAGGCACCGATGGTGCTGTTCGTCGACTTCCGTGGCCGTGAGCCGTCGATTGACGCACTGTTGCGCCACAGCGGCCTGGGTGAGGACGCGGCAGCATGAGTGAGGCGCCTGTGATTACCAAGAAACGCTTTATCGCCGGGGCTGTGTGCCCGGCATGCAGCGAGCCGGACAAGTTGATGATGTGGAACGAAGACAGCGTGCCGCATCGTGAGTGTGTGGCTTGCGGTTACTCCGACACGCTCAACGAGCAAGGGCTGTCGGTGCCGAAAGAGCTGGGCACGCGGGTCAACACCAGCGCGCTGAACAAACCTGCACCAGACAAAACCGTGCAGGCAGTGCAGTTCTTCCCGAATCCGAAGCTGAAGAAAAAGTCCGAAGACTGAGTCGTTGCTGAAAACCTTCCACGACGCAATGTCGTGGAAGGTCGCGACTACTT
Source organism: Pseudomonas sp. B33.4 (assembly GCF_034555375.1). NCBI lineage: Bacteria > Pseudomonadati > Pseudomonadota > Gammaproteobacteria > Pseudomonadales > Pseudomonadaceae > Pseudomonas > Pseudomonas sp. B33.4. Next base: position 87,402 of record NZ_CP140706.1, on the reverse strand, counting down.
CAGATTGACCGACTGAAACCAGCTTTTCATCGAGCAGGTAGCGAACGCGCTGGTGCTGCAATCACCATTGGCCAGCGCCGTGCGCAGCTTGTCGACATCGGCCTGCATCACGTAACGCACGCTGTCGCGAAAGTGCCCACTCTCACCAAAACCACCCTGGGTCATCTCGCTCAAGGCATCTTCTTTGCTCCAGCCCTGCACCACCACCCGATACATCGCAGCCATCAGGCCGGTGCGGTCGGAGCCGTGTTTGCAATGCATCAACACCGGACCGTTGGCTTCGGCGGACTGAATCGCGCGCAGTGTCTTGAGCACATCGGCGTCATCGACATGGTTGGTGCGGTAAGGCAATTGCACTTGGTTGATGCCCGGTTCGGACAACCAGCTGCTGTCCGCTTCCGGAAGGAAGTCGATCACCGTGGCGACTTTGAGATTTTTCAGCAAAGGTACTGCGCCGCCATCGGGCAAGGCGCTGCGATAGAGCGTCGGCGACATCTGGAACAGGTTGTATTGCACTTCGACCGGTTGCGCCCAATCAGTGGGCCGGGCTGTCGCTGGCGTCGCAGCGTGGGCCGGCAGCCAGTACAACAGCGCTAGAAACGATAAACACAAAGCAGGGAAAAAACGCACTCGGGACATGCTGGGGTGACCGTTTCGGGATTCATCAATGAGGGAAACGCAGCTTCGGCGTTACGCGGTCAAAGCCCTGTGAGGCGCCTGTCAAAGAATCGTGAATCCACACGCTTTCAACCATTGCAGTTAAGAAAACCGGTCTTTTTTCCGCTGAATCGGTTCATCCGGAAGCTTAGCCTGCTACCATTTGTCACATCATGTTGCAGACGCGTCCCCATTTTTGGGGGCAGACCGGATCCGTCTCAACGAAAAATCCTCAAGCCGTTCGCAGAAACGGCTGTCCCCTAATGCCTGATGAGGTGCACCCCCATGTCTGATGAAGATCGAGACAACCCGCGGCGTGAGTTTTTGCGCAAATCCCTGACCCTGATTCCGGTGGTCACCCTGGCTGGCACCAGCCTGGGCAGCAGCGTCCTGCAAGCAGCACCCGAAGCCGCGCCTGCGGCACCGGTCGCGCAACCCGCTCGCGCTGAAGCCGGCGTGTATCAGCCGAACTACTTCACCGCCGAAGAATGGGCGTTCATCAATGCCGCCGTCGCGCAGTTGATCCCCAACGATGCCCAAGGCCCGGGTGCGCTCGAAGCCGGCGTGCCGGAATACATCGACCGGCAGATGAACACGCCGTACGCCGCCGGTGCCCTTTGGTACATGCAAGGCCCGTTCAATGCCGACGCCGCACCCGAGATGGGTTGGCAGAGCAAACTGGTGCCCAAAGAGATCTATCGCCTCGGCATCGCCGCCACGGATCAGTGGGCAAAATCCCTCAACGGTAAAGTATTTGCTGAGCAAGACAGCGCTACCCGAGACGATTTGCTCAAGCAACTCGAAGCCGGCAAACCGCAATTCGACGCGGTTCCGGCGAAGATTTTCTTCAACCTGCTGCTGCAAAACACCAAGGAAGGGTTCTTCTGCGACCCGATCCACGGTGGCAACAAAGGCATGGTCGGCTGGACCATGATCGGCTTCCCCGGCGCCCGCGCCGATTTCATGGATTGGGTGGAACGCAACGAGCAATACCCCTTCCCGGCAGTTTCGATTCGCGGCGAGAGGGCGTAAGCATGGCAACGGTAATGAAGAAGGTTGACGCAGTCATCGTCGGTTTCGGCTGGACGGGCGCGATCATGGCCAAGGAGCTGACCGAAGCGGGTCTTAACGTGCTGGCGCTGGAGCGCGGGCCGATGCAGGACACCTACCCCGACGGCAACTATCCGCAGGTGATCGACGAGCTCACCTACAGCGTGCGCAAAAAACTCTTTCAGGACATCTCCAAAGAGACCGTGACCATTCGCCACAGCGTCAACGACATTGCTCTGCCGAACCGCCAGTTGGGCGCGTTCCTGCCGGGCAACGGCGTCGGTGGTGCTGGCCTGCACTGGTCGGGCGTGCACTTTCGGGTCGACCCGATCGAGTTGCGCATGCGCAGCCACTACGAAGAGCGCTACGGCAAAAGCTTCATCCCCAAGGACATGACCATCCAGGACTTCGGCGTCAGCTATGAAGAGCTGGAGCCGTTCTTCGATTTCGCTGAAAAAGTCTTCGGGACTTCGGGTCAGGCCTGGACGGTGAAAGGTCAATTGGTCGGTCAGGGCAAGGGCGGCAACCCGTACGCACCGGATCGCTCCAACCCGTTCCCGCTGGAAGCGCAGAAGAACACCGTGTCCGCACAGCTGTTCGGCAAAGCGGCAACAGAGGTCGGTTACAAACCCTACAACCTGCCTTCGGCAAACACCTCCGGGCCGTACACCAACCCTTACGGCGCACAGATGGGCCCGTGCAACTTCTGCGGTTTCTGCAGCGGTTATGTCTGCTACATGTATTCCAAGGCTTCGCCAAACGTGAACATTCTGCCGGCGTTGAAACCGCTGCCGAATTTCGAGTTGCGCGCCAACGCCCACGTGCTGCGCATCAACCTCGACAGTACGAAAAGCAAAGCCACTGGCGTCACCTACATCGACGCTCAGGGCCGCGAGATCGAGCAACCGGCGGATCTGGTGATCCTCGGCGCGTTTCAGTTGCACAACGTGCGCTTGATGCTGCTCTCCGGGATCGGCAAGCCATACGACCCGATCACGGGCAAAGGCGTGGTCGGGCGTAACTTCGCCTACCAGAACATGGCGACCATCAAGGCGTTCTTCGACAAGGACACCCACACCAACAACTTCATCGGCGCCGGCGGCAACGGTGTGGCGCTGGACGATTTCAACGCCGACAACTTCGACCACGGCCCGCACGGCTTCGTCGGTGGCTCGCCGATGTGGGTCAATCAGGCCGGCAGCCGGCCGATTGCCGGCACCTCGAACCCGCCGGGCACCCCGGCGTGGGGCAGTGACTGGAAACGTGCGACCGCCGATTACTACACCCACCAGGTATCGATGGACGCCCACGGCGCGCATCAGTCCTACCGTGGCAACTACCTCGATCTCGATCCGGTGTACCGCGACGCTTACGGTTTGCCGTTGCTGCGAATGACCTTCGACTGGCAGGAAAACGACATCAAGATGAACCGCTTCATGGTCGAGAAAATGGGCAAGGTCGCCGAAGCGATGGGCCCGAAAGCCATCGCGGTGATCGGCAAGAAAGTCGGCGACCACTTCAACACCGCGTCATACCAGACCACCCACCTCAACGGTGGCGCGATCATGGGCACCGATCCGAAGAAGAGCGCGCTGAACCGCTACTTGCAGAGCTGGGACGTGCACAACGTCTTCGTTCCGGGCGCCTCGGCGTTCCCGCAAGGCCTCGGTTACAACCCGACCGGGCTGGTTGCGGCACTGACCTATTGGTCGGCGAAGGCGATCCGCGAGCAATACCTGAAAAACCCCGGCCCGCTGGTTCAGGCTTAAGGAGCGATGACCATGAAAAATCTCGTTATCGCGACCCTGGCGCTGCTCGGCAGTGCCTCCATTCATGCGGCCGACGTTGATCAAAGTCTGATCAAACAGGGCGAATATCTGGCCCGCGCCGGTGACTGCGTGGCGTGCCACACCGCCAAGGGCGGCAAACCGTTTGCCGGTGGCCTGCCGATGGAAACCCCGATCGGCACCATTTACTCGACCAACATCACTCCGGACAAGACCGGCGTCGGCGAATACAGCTTCGAAGACTTCGATCAGGCCGTACGCCATGGCGTCGCCAAAAACGGTAGTACGTTGTACCCGGCGATGCCGTATCCGTCCTACGCGCGTGTCAGCGAAACCGACATGCAAGCGCTGTACGCGTACTTCATGCACGGCGTCGAACCGGTGGCGCAAGAGAACAAGGCCAGCGATATTCCGTGGCCACTCAGCATGCGCTGGCCGCTGATGGGCTGGCGCTGGATGTTTGCGCCGAAGGTCGAGGATTACCAAGCGACGAGTGCCGACCCGGTGATCGATCGTGGCGCGTATCTGGTCGAAGGCCTCGGTCATTGCGGCGCCTGCCATACGCCACGTGCGCTGACCATGCAGGAGAAATCCCTGAGCGCCGCTGACGGTACAACCTTCCTCGCCGGCAGTGCGCCGCTGGAAGGCTGGATCGCCAAAAGCCTGCGCGGCGATCACAAGGATGGCCTCGGCGGCTGGAGCGAAGAGCAACTGGTGCAGTTCCTAAAGACCGGTCGCAGCGATCGCAGCGCGGTGTTCGGCGGCATGAGTGATGTGGTCACCCACAGCATGCAATACATGACCGATGCCGACCTGACCGCAATTGCCCGCTACCTCAAGTCGTTGCCGGCCACTGATCCGAACGATCAGCCGCATCAGTACGACGAGACAGCGGCGAAAGCCCTGTGGAACGGCGATGACAGTCAGCGTGGCGCTGCCGTGTACATCGACAACTGCGCGGCGTGCCACCGCACCGATGGCCACGGTTATACCCGGGTGTTCCCGGCGCTGGCGGGTAATCCGGTGCTGCAATCGGAAGACCCGACTTCACTGATCCACATCGTGCTCAAGGGCGGTACGTTGCCGGCGACGCACACCGCACCATCGACGTTCACCATGCCGGGCTTCGCCTGGCGCCTGTCGGATCAGGAAGTGGCGGATGTGGTGAGTTTCATTCGGGGCAGTTGGGGCAACAAAGGCGCGCCGGTCAGCGCCAAAGAAGTTGCGGAGTTACGCAGCGACGATATGAAAACAACGTCCACTGATGATCTTGGCCAGGTAACCGAACATCATTAAAAACAGAAACCCTGCATGAACCGTTCATGCAGGGTTTTTTAATATACGTATATCGCAACAAACTTCGATCTCAAGGATTAACAATACTTACATAAGCCTTGGCCAGCGCAATCAACTTCGCCTTGTCATCGTTATCAATATCGCCATCACCGTCGACATCTTTCTTGTTGGTGCGGATAGTGAAGGTCTTGCCACGGTCGCTGGACACCGCCACCACGTAGATCGAGTCAACCAGAGTCTCGGTCGGCAGTTCCTGCTCGGCGTTCCAGCCCAACTCCTTGCGCGCAAGTTGCATCGAAACAATGGTATTGGGCTCCGATGCATTGGGCAGCATCAGTTGCATAAAAACGCCACGCTGATTGAGAAAAGACATGAATTAAATCCTTTTAATTTAATTATCGGACAAGTGCCGATGGAAGTGGCCAAGACTATATTCGATAACTTGTCGCGACAATCGAGCATATGTATCTCGGGTTGTATTTAGCCTTTGCACCTCTATATAAACTCTAGAATTCAAAGCCCCATCGCTGAACGGTACTGGATCACACCGAGCACGCTCAGGTACTGTATGCATATACAGATCAGGAGCCCACCCAATGATCAACGCTCTCCCGCCACGCGGTCGCGGCACCGCCAGCAACCCGCATAACCGCTTCGCGCCGAACCGCTCGGTGGCCGAGGATGACGGCTGGTATCAGGAAGTGCCGCTGACGCAAGGCACCGAGGTGATGATCGAAACCGCAAAAACCATCATCACCCGCAACACTTCACCGGATCTGCCTTTCGACCGCTCGATCAATCCTTATCGCGGCTGCGAACATGGCTGCATCTATTGCTACGCACGGCCCAGCCACGCCTATTGGGACATGTCGCCGGGGCTGGATTTCGAAACCAGGCTGATCGCCAAGACCAACGCCGCCCAAGTGCTGGAAGAACAGCTCGGAAAAAAAGGCTATCAATGCGCGCCGATCAATCTGGGTTCCAACACCGACCCGTATCAGCCAATCGAACGCGAACACAAAATCACCCGCCAGACCCTCGAAGTGCTGCTGCGTTACAGGCATCCGGTAACCATCGTCACCAAGGGCTCGCTGATCCTGCGCGACCTCGACCTGCTCACCGAACTGGCGCAGCAACGGTTGGTCGCGGTGATGATCAGCCTGACCACGCTCGATGACGAGCTCAAACGCATCCTCGAACCGCGCGCGGCGGCGCCCAAGGCGCGATTGCGCGCTATTCGAGTGATGCGCGAGGCGGGGATTCCGGTCGGTGTGCTGTGTTCGCCGATGATTCCGATGATCAACGACAGCGAGATCGAAAACCTGCTCAACGAGGCCCACGCCGCCGGCGCGCAAAGTGCCGCCTACATGATGTTGCGTCTACCGCTGGAAGTGGCGCCGCTGTTCGAAGAATGGCTGCAGGCGCACTATCCGCAACGGGCGGCGCATGTCTTGAGCCTGATCCGTCAGAGCCGTGGCGGCGAGCTGTACGACAGTCGTTTTAGCGCACGCATGCGCGGCGAAGGAGTGTTTGCCGATCTGTTGGCTCAGCGGTTTGCGAAGGCGATTAAACGCCTTGGTCTGAATCATCGCGAAGGCTACAACCTCGATTGCACAGCCTTCTGTCCGCCGGGTCGCCAGATGTCGTTGATTTAGCGACAATTGGCCTATGGTTGAGGGGTCGGAATCCTTCCGCCGAAATCACCCAGTCACGTTTTTTGTGACCTGGAACACACGTTCTAGAGCGTTTGATTCAGTTTGAGTTAAGTTTCGGCGGCTACCTTGTTCATCGAGTGACTGACGGGTCGGGATGACCCGGATGTTTAAACAGCCACTGGCTTCATACCGGAATACATGGGAATGACTCCCCTAATCCGCCAAAGAGGATGAATCATGAGTGACAAGGATAAACAGCCGTTGGCTGCGTCGGCGCAAACCCCTGAAGCGGAATCCGCCGATGCAGCGCTGCGACAGATCGTAGACGGCTTTTTGCATTTTCATCATGAGGTCTTCCCACAGCAGGAAGAACTCTTCAAGAAACTCGCCACGGCCCAGGCGCCCAAGGCGATGTTCATCACCTGCGCCGACTCGCGTATCGTCCCCGAGCTGATTACTCACAGCTCGCCCGGCGATCTGTTCGTGACCCGTAACGTCGGCAACGTTGTGCCGCCTTACGGGCAGATGAACGGCGGCGTTTCCACCGCCATCGAATACGCGGTACTGGCGCTCGGCGTGCAGCACATCATCATCTGCGGCCACTCCGATTGCGGCGCCATGCGTGCGGTGCTCAACCCGGACAGCCTGGAAAAAATGCCGACGGTCAAAGCCTGGCTGCGCCACGCTGAAGTCGCGAAAACCATGGTGCATGAGAACTGTAACTGCGCCGACGAAAAAGAAAGCATGCCGATCCTCACCGAGGAAAACGTCATCGCCCAATTGCAGCACTTGCGTACCCATCCTTCGGTAGCCTCGCGCATGGCGAACGGTCATTTGTTCATCCATGGCTGGGTCTACGACATCGAAACCAGCGAAATCAAAGCTTACGACGCGGATCAGGGCCGTTTCCTGCCGCTCGACGGCAGCCATCCGATTCCGGTGGCGACGCCCAAAGCGCGCTTCTAAATCCTCCTAAACATCTGTGTGGTTTGACGCCGGTCGCTGATTCAGCGACCCGGCCTCGCCATGCCTGAAGAAAACTTCGGGAGAATCGCCATGCGTGCGGCTCAATTGAAAGCGGTGTTGCCACGGGAGCTGCTCGCTTCAGTGGTTGTGTTTCTGGTCGCCCTGCCGCTGTGCATGGGTATTGCGATCGCCTCAGGGTTGCCGCCGGCCAAAGGGCTGATCACCGGGATCATCGGTGGTCTGGTGGTCGGCTGGCTGGCGGGATCGCCGTTACAGGTCAGCGGGCCGGCGGCGGGTCTGGCGGTGTTGGTGTTTGAACTGGTGCGTCAGCACGGCATCGAGATGCTCGGGCCGATTCTGCTGCTCGCCGGTTTTCTGCAACTGGTCGCCGGGCGCTTGAAGCTCGGTTGCTGGTTTCGGGTCACGGCGCCAGCGGTGGTGTACGGGATGCTGGCGGGGATTGGCGTCTTGATCGTGCTGTCGCAGGTGCATGTGATGCTGGATGCGTCGCCCAAGCCTTCGGGGCTGGATAACCTCACCGCGTTCCCGGCGGCAGTGGCACAAGCGCTGCCGTCGTTCGGCTGGCAGGCCGGGCTACTCGGGCTGTCGACGATTGCGGTGATGTGGTTGTGGGAGAAGTTTCGTCCGCATTCGTTGCGCTTCGTTCCGGGTGCGTTGCTCGGTGTAGGTCTGGCGACCGGGGCAAGTCTGTTGCTCGCTTTGCAGGTGAAGCGTGTTGAAGTGCCGGCGAATCTGGCGGAGGCCATCGATTGGCTCAAGCCTGCAGATCTGCTCAGCCTGGCCGACCCGACGCTGCTGATCGCCGCGTTCGCCGTGGCGTTTATCGCCAGCGCGGAAACCCTGCTGTCCGCCGCAGCAGTGGATCGCATGCACAGCGGCGTGCGTTCGGACTTCGACCGTGAACTGTCGGCGCAAGGGGTCGGCAACATGCTCTGCGGTCTGCTCGGCGCACTGCCGATGACCGGGGTGATCGTGCGCAGCTCGGCCAACGTCCAGGCCGGCGCGACCACGCGTTATTCGACGATCTTCCATGGCCTGTGGCTGCTGGCGTTCGTGTTGCTGCTGTCGAGTGTGCTGCAAAGCATTCCGGTGGCAAGTCTGGCGGGCGTGCTGGTCTATACCGGTTTCAAACTGGTCGATCTCAAGGCGTTTCGAGGCCTGGGTCGCTATGGGCGGATGCCGATGTTCACCTACGCGGCGACGGCGCTGGCGATCATCTTCACCGACCTGCTGACGGGCGTGTTGATCGGTTTCGGTCTGACGATGTTGAAGCTGGCGTTCAAGGCTTCGCGTTTGAAGATCAGCCTGATCGATCTGCCGCAGGATGGTGAGATGGAATTGCGTCTGGTCGGTGCAGCCACCTTTCTCAAAGTGCCAGCACTGACCCAGGTACTGGGCAGTATTCCGCAGGGGACGACGGTGCATGTGCCGCTCAATAACCTGAGCTACATCGACCACTCGTGTCTGGAGTTGCTGGAGGAATGGGGCCGGGCGAATGCGGCGAAGGGCTCGAAGCTGTTGATCGAGTCGCGGGGGTTGAAGCGCAGGCTTGAGGGACGGATTCGAACCACTACCGGTATCGGTGCTGCCGGCTAAATCTCCGGGTTGAACTCAAACCCTGTAGGAGTGAGCCTGCTCGCGATGGCGGTGGGTCAGTCAACAAAGATGTTGATTGATCTATCGCCATCGCGAGCAGGCTCACTCCTACATTGGATTGTGTGTAACTCAGGCAGCAGGCTGGTCCAGTTCCAGGCCCACACCCAGTCGGCGGCCCATGCACGGCCAGCGTTTCCACGCGGCGCCGGTGTCCGGGCTGCTGAGTTTGCCGCGGTAGGCTTCTACCGACTCCAGCGCAAAACTCTCGTCGTTGAGCATCTCGTCGATCGCGTGATGCACCGCTTCGTCCAGTTGGTTGGCAAATTCCTCACCGATCAATTGGTGAGCAATCAAGTTGGCGACCGTCATGTCCAGGGGGATCAGTGGCTGGCCGAAATGCTTGATGTACAGGTCGTTGACCTCTTCGACAAAACGGTGCGCCAGATAGGCTTCGTCGAGCAGGCTGTCCAGGCCAACGTGCCCGGCCATGATGGCTGGCGGCTGGAGGAAATACTGCTCGGCGATTTTCAGCACCGGTTTGATCTGCGACTCGATTCCCGCTTCCCTGGCGACTTCATTGGCTGCGTCCAGCAGGTCCGGCACTTCATCGATGTAGGCGGCGACAAAACGCGTCAGCACGCCATTGGCGTCGGCTTCCGGCAATTGGATCGCCGGGTGTAAATGAGGCAGCTTGCTTTCCAGCTGACGGGTCAGCAGGCCGGTATCTTTTTCGTGTTGTTGGGCTTTTTGGATCTGCTCGCGCAATGCGGCGGTGTTCATGAAAACTCCAGGAAACAAGGCAATGAAATAGGGAAGACATAACTTAGCTGGCTTACGAAAAATGCTAAGACGCATTTGTCATAATTATTTCATCCTTGATGCACCTGCGTTATATCGATTTGCCACCACTCGTCTGCATCCTTCTCCATTCGTGCCCTCGAATGCAAGTACCCGCTGTTTCAGATCATTTACGTCCACACATTGCAATTTCCCGTCGCTGTCTATACTCGCCAGTGAATGGAGTTAGCTGATGACGCCCGACTGCACCCGCAGCAAGGCCCGGCGATTCAAGTTCGTAGTCTGATGCAGCCGCTCCCTTGCCGCAGGCGAAAGCCGGCGGGATAACAAGAACGATAAGGGGAACCCGCAATGATGCGACATCCACACGTCTGGATGGGCCTCCTGTTGTGGTCGATTTTCAGTCCGGCGCACGCCGCATGGACTGTGAATATGGCGCCTGGAGCGACTGAAATCAGTCACGCAGTATTCGACCTGCACATGACCATTTTCTGGATCTGTGTGGTGATCGGGATCATCGTCTTCGGCGCCATGTTCTGGTCGATGATGGTGCACCGCCGTTCTACCGGGCAGGTCGCCGCAAAATTCCACGAAAGCACCACCGTCGAAATTCTCTGGACCGTCGTACCGTTCCTGATTCTGGTGGCGATGGCCGTACCGGCGACCGCCACACTGATCAAGATGTACGACACCAGTGAGCCGGATATCGATATCCAGATCACCGGTTATCAGTGGAAGTGGCACTACAAATACCTGGGCCAGGACGTCGAGTTCTTCAGCAACCTGGCCACCCCCGCCGAGCAGATCCACAACAAGGAAACCAAGGGCGAGCACTACTTGCTCGAGGTCGACAAGCCATTGGTGCTGCCGACCGGGGCGAAGGTGCGCTTCCTCGTGACCTCCGCCGACGTTATCCACTCGTGGTGGGTGCCGGCCTTCGCGGTCAAGCGCGATGCGATTCCGGGCTTCGTCAACGAGGCGTGGACGCGCATCGACAAACCCGGAATCTACCGTGGCCAGTGCGCCGAATTGTGCGGCAAGGATCACGGCTTCATGCCGATCGTGGTCGAGGTGAAGGACAAGGCTGACTACGACAAGTGGCTCGCCGAGCGCAAAGCCGAAGCCGCCCAGCTTAAAGAGCTGACCAGCAAGGAATGGACGCTCGACGAACTCAAGGAACGCGGCGACAAGATCTATCACACCACCTGCGTGTCCTGTCACCAGGCCGAAGGTCAGGGCCTGCCGCCAATGTTCCCGGCGCTCAAGGGCTCGAAAATCGCCACCGGCCCGAAAGAAGGCCACTTGAGCATTGTCTTCCACGGCAAGCCCGGCACCGCCATGGCGGCGTTCGGCAAGCAGCTGTCGGAAGTCGATATCGCAGCGGTCGTGACTTACGAACGTAACGCCTGGGGCAACAACAAGGGCGACATGGTCACGCCAAAAGAAGTGCTGGAGCTGAAACAGGCGGAAAGCAAATGAGCCGGTCTATCGCGTACGTCGTGAACCGGTCGGGGCCGCACGCCCCGGCCTGCCCCATCCACTCACGTAAAGGAGGCCGGCCATGAGCGCTGTAATCGATGACCACGGTCATGCCGACCACGCCCACGGCCCCGCCAAAGGCCTGATGCGCTGGGTGCTGACCACCAATCACAAGGACATCGGCACGCTATACCTGTGGTTTGCGTTTTCCATGTTCCTGCTTGGCGGTACGTTCGCGATGGTGATTCGCGCCGAACTGTTCCAGCCGGGGCTGCAAATCGTCGAGCCGGCGTTCTTCAACCAGATGACCACCATGCACGGTTTGGTGATGGTCTTCGGGGCGGTGATGCCAGCATTTGTCGGCCTCGCCAACTGGATGATCCCGTTGATGATCGGCGCGCCGGACATGGCCCTGCCCCGGATGAACAACTTCAGCTTCTGGCTATTGCCAGCGGCGTTCCTCATCCTCGTGTCGACACTGTTCACCCCCGGTGGCGGACCGAACTTCGGCTGGACGTTCTATGCGCCGCTGTCGACAACGTATGCGCCGGAAAGCGTGACCTTCTTCATCTTCGCCATCCACTTGATGGGCATCAGTTCGATCATGGGCGCGATCAACGTGATCGCCACCATCCTCAATCTGCGCGCGCCCGGCATGACGCTGATGAAAATGCCGCTGTTCGTCTGGACCTGGCTGATCACTGCGTTTCTGCTGATCGCGGTGATGCCGGTGCTGGCCGGCTGCGTGACGATGATGCTGATGGACATCCACTTCGGCACCAGTTTTTTCAGTGCGGCCGGTGGCGGTGACCCGGTGCTGTTCCAGCATGTGTTCTGGTTCTTCGGCCATCCCGAGGTGTACATCATGATCCTGCCGGCCTTCGGCGCCGTCAGCTCGATCATCCCGACCTTCTCGCGCAAGCCGCTGTTCGGCTACACCTCGATGGTCTACGCCACCGCGAGCATCGCCTTCCTGTCGTTCATTGTCTGGGCGCACCACATGTTCGTGGTCGGCATTCCGCTGGTGGGCGAGCTGTTCTTCATGTACGCCACGCTGCTGATCGCGGTGCCAACCGGAGTGAAGGTGTTCAACTGGGCCAGCACGATGTGGCAAGGCTCACTGACCTTCGAGACGCCGATGCTGTTTGCCGTGGCGTTCGTGATCCTGTTCTCCATCGGCGGTTTCTCCGGGTTGATGCTGGCCATCGCGCCGGCGGACTTCCAGTATCAGGACACCTACTTTGTGGTCGCGCACTTCCATTACGTGCTGGTGCCGGGCGCGATCTTCGGGATCTTCGCCTCGACCTACTACTGGCTGCCGAAATGGACCGGCCACATGTACGACGAAACCCTCGGCAAGTTGCATTTCTGGCTGTCGTTTGTCGGCATGAACCTGACCTTCTTCCCGATGCACTTCGTCGGTCTTGCGGGAATGCCGCGACGGATTCCGGACTACAACCTGCAGTTCGCCGACTTCAACATGGTCTCCTCGATTGGCGCGTTCATGTTCGGCGCCACGCAGATCTTCTTCCTGTTCATCGTGATCAAGACGATTCGCGGTGGCGAGCCTGCACCGGCCAAGCCTTGGGATGGCGCGGAAGGTCTGGAGTGGAGCGTGCCGTCACCGGCGCCGTATCACACCTTCACCACGCCGCCGGAAGTGAAATGAACAGAGATCTCCCTGTGGGAGCGAGCCTGCTCGCGAAGAACGATGACGCGGTTCATCTGATGCACCGAGTTGTCTGCTTCGCGAGCAGGCTCGCTCCCACAAGGGATCTGGAGCGAGGCATGAACCATGGCTGACTCGATCTCGATGAAAAAACTCGTCACCCGCCTCCTCGGTGTAGTGGTGGCGATGTTTGTCTTCGGCTTTGCCCTGGTGCCGATCTACGACGTGATGTGCAAAGCCTTCGGCATCAATGGCAAGACCGGTGGGCAGTACGAGGGTGAGCAGGTGGTCGACACTTCGCGCCAGGTGCGCGTGCAGTTTCTGTCGACCAACACCGCTGACATGCCTTGGGACTTCTACCCCAAGCACGACGAACTCACCGCCAACCCCGGCGCGGTCAACGAGATGATTTTCATCGCGCGCAACCCCACCGACAAACCGATGAGTGCGCAAGCCGTGCCAAGCATCGCGCCGAGCAATGCAGCGGCGTATTTCCACAAGACCGAATGCTTTTGCTTTACCCAGCAGGTGCTGCAGCCCGGTCAGCAGATCGAGATGCCGGTGCGCTTCATTGTTGACCGCGACATGCCCAAGGATGTGAAGCACCTGACGCTGTCCTACACGCTGTTCGATATCACCGCCCGACATCCGCCGGTGGCTGTAAACACTGGCGGTTGAGCGTGCCCGATAAGGAGAACAATAAATGGCAACTCATGAGCACTATTTCGTTCCGGCCCAGAGCAAATGGCCGATCATTGCCACTTTCGGCATGGCCATTACTGTGTACGGCCTCGCTGTCTGGTTCAACGATCTGAAGGCGGCGCGCCCGGAATCCCACGGCCCGTACATCTTTTTCGTCGGTGGCCTGTTGCTGGCGTACATGCTGTTCGGCTGGTTCGGTACGGTGATCAAGGAAAGCCGCGCGGGGCTTTACAGCGCGCAGCTGGATCGCTCGTTTCGCTGGGGCATGAGTTGGTTCATCTTCTCCGAGGTGATGTTCTTCGTCGCCTTCTTCGGCGCGCTGTTTTACGTGCGACACGTCTCCGGCCCGGCGCTCGGCGGGGAAGGCACCAAAGGCATCGCGCACATGCTCTGGCCGAACTTCCAGTTCACCTGGCCGCTGCTGCACACGCCGGATCCGAAACTGTTCCCGCCGCCGAAAGAAGTCATCAGCCCCTGGGGCCTGCCGCTGATCAACACGATCCTGCTGGTCAGCTCCAGCGTGACCATTACCATCGCCCACCATGCCTTGAAGAAAGGCCATCGCGGCGCGCTGAAAATCTGGCTGGCGATCACCGTGCTGCTCGGCTGCGCGTTTCTCGGTTTCCAGGCCGAGGAATACATGCACGCCTACCACGAACTGGGGCTGACCCTCGGTTCGGGCATTTATGGCGCAACGTTCTTCATGCTCACCGGGTTCCACGGTGCCCACGTGACCATCGGCACGATCATTCTGTTTGTGATGCTGATGCGCATCATGAAGGGCCACTTCGACAACGAGCACCAGTTCGGCTTCGAAGCGGCTAGCTGGTATTGGCACTTCGTCGACGTGGTCTGGATCGGCCTGTTTATCTTCGTTTACGTGCTCTGAGGACCAGAGCTACCAAGGTGCATGCGACACCAATTGGCCGCTGTAGAAACCCCAGGCGATCAAGCCGACAGTGGCGGCGGCCAATGCCACCCGAACACTCAAGGCGATGACCAGGCGATTGGAACTGCTGTCGTCCTTGACCAGGAAAAACAGGCCGCTGAACAGGCTGATCACCGTGGCAATCAGCATCAGGACGATCGCTGTTTTGAGCATGGGAAGAACTCCGGGGGACAGGCGATGCAGTTGAGTATAGCGATCGCAACGACTGACTTTGTGGCGCAGCCATGAAGCGTTTTCGTCCGGGCGTGATACCGACCGTGGTGGTGGCGTTGTTGCTGCCCTTGCTGGTGTCGCTGGGCTTCTGGCAACTGAGCCGGGGCGCCGAGAAAACCGCCCTGCTCGCGAGTTACGCCGAACGCCGCGCGGCCGAACCGATGGCAAGCAGCGAACTGCTGAATAGCGCCGATCCGGCTTATCGCCGCGTGCATTTGCACGGCCAGTTCGATGCCGCGCACAGTTTGCTGCTGGATAACCGTCAGCGTAACGGCAAGGTCGGCGTCGAGCTGCTGCAACCGTTTCAGGATCAACGCACCGGCCAATGGCTGCTGGTCAATCGCGGCTGGTTACCGTGGCCGGATCGCCGCGTGCCGCCGCAATTCACCACGCCCACTGAGGCATTCAATGTCGACGCCTGGGTCTACGTCGCCCCCGGCGCGACCTTCCAGTTGCACGCCGATCCGGTCAGCAGCACCTGGCCGCAAACCATCACCGCCGTCGAGCCGGCCAAGCTGTGGAAAACCCTCGATCGTGACGGCTTCGCCTACGAATTACGCGCCGAACCCGGCCCGGCCAGCTACGAGGCCGATTGGCCGGTGGTTGCCATGGGCCCGGAAAAACACCTCGGTTACGCCGTGCAGTGGTTCGCAATGGCCACCGCCCTGCTCGGCCTCTACGTCTATTTGGGCTTGCACAACGCAAAGGAGAAACACCATGGGAACGGCCATGAATCCACCCAGCATGTCTGAGGCGAAACCTGCCGCTACCCGCCGTCGCGGGCGCATTCAATTGCTGTTGATACTGCTTGGCGTGATCGGCCCGATGGTGCTCGCCACCGGCATGTACAAATTGCAGTTCTGGGTGCCGGAGGGTCGCAGCTATCACGGCGAACTGATCGGCAACGGCCAGACCCGTGCCGACCTCGGCGTGCAGGCCGACGAGGATCGCTGGCAGATGCTGGTCACCGCGCCGAAGGATTGCGCGGTGGATTGCCAGCAACTGGTGTATCTGGCGCGGCAGATCCAGATCGGCCTCGGTCGTGACGCCGGCCGCGCCAGCCACGCCCTCGCCGCTGCGCAACCGCTGAGCGCCGATTACGAGGCCAAGCTGAGCCGTGAATATCCGCAACTGCAACGCTATCCGCTGGATGCTGGCGTGTTCAGCAAAATGACTGGCGACAAAGCCACGCCGCAACTGTGGATCATCGACCCGCACGGCAATCTCGTGCTGCGTTACGAGCCGAATGTGAAAGGCAAGGATCTGCTCAACGACCTGCGTCACCTGCTGAAACTGTCGAACATCGGATAAGGGCATCGTCATGGCCAAACCTGGATTTCGCCTCGCGCTGTTTGCCACCCTGCTGGCACTGATTGTGGTGCTGCTCGGCGCCTATACGCGCCTGACCCACGCCGGCCTCGGCTGCCCGGACTGGCCGGGCTGCTACGGTTTTATCAGCGTGCCGAAAAGCGAAGCCCAACTGGCCCATGCCGAACTGCATTACCCCGACTCGCCGGTCGAGGCGCACAAGGGCTGGAACGAGATGATCCATCGCTACTTCGCCGGCACCCTCGGCCTGCTGATTTCGATTCTCGCCGGGCGTGCCTGGGTCAATCGTCGTCATCCGGGGCAGCCGTTGAAGCTGCCGCTGTTCCTGCTGGCGGTGGTGTTTGCGCAAGCGGCGTTCGGCATGTGGACGGTGACGCTGAAGCTTTGGCCGCAAGTGGTCACCGGGCATTTGCTCGGCGGGTTTGCCACGTTGAGCCTGCTGTTTTTGCTGACGTTGCGATTATCCGGCGTACTGCCAGCGCTGACGGTGCCCAAGCGTTTGCAATATTGGGCGACGGCGGGGCTATTGTTGGTGATTGGCCAGATCGCGCTGGGTGGCTGGGTCAGTTCCAATTACGCGGCGGTGGCCTGCATCGACTTCCCGACCTGTCATGGGCAATGGTTGCCAGCGGCAGATTTCGCCAACGGTTTTCACCTGACTCAGCACATCGGCCCGAATTATCTCGGCGGGCAACTCGACAGTGATGCGCGCACGGCGATTCACCTGACCCACCGGATCGGCGCTTTGCTGGTGACCTTGGTTTTGCTCGGCCTGGCCTGGCAATTGAAAGTGGTCGGCATGACCCGCCTGGCCGGTCTGGTGTTGGTCGCCCTCGCCGCACAGATCACCCTCGGTATCAGCAACGTGCTGTTCCATCTGCCATTGCCGGTGGCGGTCGCGCATAACGCTGGTGGTGCGGCGCTGTTGCTGACGATGGTGCTGGTCAACTATCACGCGCGCACCAGTCTGGTTCGGGTTAAACAACCGGTGCTGGCGCGCTGGCGCCTTAGCCCGCGCAAACACGCGGCCGCGCCCATCACCATAAAAGGAGAAACGCCGTGGCGATTCTGATTGGCGAGCGCCCGCATCAGGCGATCTGGCGTGATTATCTGGAGCTGACCAAACCGAAAGTCGTGGTGCTGATGCTGATCACCTCGCTGGTCGGCATGTTCCTCGCGACCCGCGCCGGGGTGCCGTGGACGGTGCTGGTGTTTGGCAATCTGGGGATTGCGTTGTGTGCCGGCGGCGCGGCGGCGGTCAATCATGTGGTCGACCGGCGCATCGATGCGGTGATGGCGCGCACGCATAAACGGCCGTTAGCAGAAGGCCGGGTTTCACCGGCGGCAGCGCTGACCTTTGCTCTGGTGCTGGCGTTGCTTGGTCAGGCCTTGTTGCTGACCTTCACCAATCCGCTGACCGCTTGGCTGACCTTGGCCTCGCTGCTTGGTTACGCGGTGATCTACACCGGTTTCCTCAAACGCGCGACGCCGCAGAACATCGTCATCGGTGGCCTCGCCGGCGCCGCACCACCGCTGCTGGGCTGGACGGCTGCAACCGGCCACGTCAGCGCCGAACCGTTGCTGCTGGTGCTGATCATCTTCGCCTGGACGCCGCCGCACTTCTGGGCGCTGGCGATCCATCGCAAAGAGGAATACGCCAAGGCCGACATCCCGATGCTGCCGGTCACCCACGGCGAGCACTACACCAAGGTGCACATTCTGCTCTACACCTTCGCGCTGCTGGCGGTGAGTCTGCTGCCGTACGTGATCCACATGAGCGGCGTGCTCTACCTGATTTGCGCGCTCGCGCTCGGCGCAAGGTTTCTGCAATGGGCCGTGGTGCTGTACCGTGGCACTCGGCCGCACGCGGCGATCAACACCTTCAAGTACTCTATTTGGTACTTGTTTCTGCTGTTCATCGCCCTGCTCGTAGACCACTACTTACTGTTGAACCTATGACTCGAACCCAGAAAACCGTCTTCATCCTCGTCGCCGTGATCGCGCTGATCCTCGGCCTGACCGTCAACAAAGTGCTGAGCGGCAAGGGCCAGGGCGACCCGACTGCGCTGATCGACGCCGGCATTATTCTGCTGCCGCAGAGCCGCAATCTGCCGGACGTGACGATGACTGATCAGGACGGCAAACCGGTGGCGATCAACGAGCTCAAAGGTAAGTGGAGCCTGCTGTTTTTCGGCTACACCTTCTGCCCGGACATCTGCCCGACCACGCTGGCGCAGCTGCGGCAGATCAAGAGCGAGTTGCCCAAGGACGCTGTGGACAAGTTGCAGATCGTGCTGGTCAGCGTTGACCCGAACCGCGATAACCCCAAGCAGTTGAAGCAGTATCTGGGCTACTTTGATCCGCAGTTTGTTGGCCTGACGCCGACCTCGATTGAAGAGCTGCAGAAGGTCGCGAATGCGGTGAGTATTCCGTTTATTCCGGCGGATACGAGCAAGCCGAATTACACCGTTGACCATAGCGGCAATCTGGCGGTGATCGGGCCGGACGGGACGCAGCGGGGGTTTATTCGGGCGCCGTTGAATAATGCCAAACTGGTTGCGCAGCTGCCGGTCATGCTTAACCGCAAATAAAAGCTGAAGAGCGAAAAGCCCCTCACCCTAGCCCTCTCCCGGAGGGAGAGGGGACTGGTTGTGGGATATTGGGGAGCCACACCGAATTGAACGTCCTGCTTTGAATCCATAATCGCCAAGATCGTTCAGATCGATGTGCTGTGCCGAATCCATAATCGACTGGTTCTTTCAGGTCGATGTAGAACGCAAGACACCTCGGTCGGCCCCCTCTCCCTCTGGGAGAGGGCTGGGGTGAGGGGAAGCTTCACAGCAGGTCCAAAGCCAAACACCAGACACAAAAAAGGGGACGCGCATGGCGTCCCCTTTTCGTTGCAGCATTCCTGAATCAGAACGCTGGCAATACCGCGCCTTTGTACTTCTCGGTAATGAACTTCTTCACTTCCGGGCTGTGCAGGGCTGCAGCCAGTTTCTGCATCGCATCGCTGTCCTTGTTGTCCGCGCGGGACACAAGGATGTTCACGTACGGCGAATCGTTGCCTTCGATCACCAGCGCATCCTTGGACGGATCGAGCTTGGCTTCCAGCGCGTAGTTGGTGTTGATCAGCGCCAGATCGACCTGAGTCAGCACGCGCGGGATGGTCGCGGCTTCCAGTTCACGGATTTTCAGGTCTTTCGGATTTGTCGCGATGTCTTTGACGGTCGACAGGATGTTGGTCGGATCCTTCAGCGTGATCACGCCCGCCTTGGCCAGCAGCAACAGCGCACGGCCGCCGTTGGTGGCGTCGTTCGGGATCACTACGTTGGCGCCGCTTGGCAGGTCTTTCAGATCCTTGAGCTTGCTCGAGTAAGCGCCCAGCGGCTCCAGGTGCACACCGGTCACAGCGACCAGGTTGGTGCCCTTGGCCTTGTTGAACTCATCGAGGTACGGCTGGTGCTGGAAGAAGTTGGCGTCCAGACGCTTTTCCGCGACCTGTACGTTCGGCTGAATGTAGTCGGTGAAGACCTTGACCTTCAGCTCCACGCCTTCTTTGGCCAGCGCCGGCTTCACGAACTCGAGGATTTCTGCGTGCGGCACCGGAGTGGCGGCCACGGTCAGGGTTTCGGCGTGGGCCGAGAATGCTGCAACGGCAGCGAAAGCAGCGATCAGTTTTTTCATTCAGCTAACTCCTTTTCAAAGCGCCCGTCTGGCGCCTGCCAGCGAATGGCCGGCTCATCTCTTGATTACAAAAACCGGTTATTTGCGCGAGAAATGCACGACCAGTCGATCACCGACCATCTGCAGCACTTGCACCAGAATCAGCAGCAACACCACGGTGACGATCATCACGTCAGTCTGGAAACGCTGATAGCCGAAACGGATCGCCAGATCACCCAGACCACCGGCGCCGACCACACCGGCCATCGCCGTGTAGGACACCAGTGTAATCGCCGTCACCGTAATCGCCGCAAAGATGCCCGGGCGGGCTTCCGGCAGCAAGGCGTTCATGATGATCTGCCGCGTGGTCGCGCCCATCGACTGGGTCGCTTCGATGATGCCGCGATCGACTTCACGCAGCGCGGTTTCCACCAGACGCGCGAAGAACGGTGTAGCACCCACCACCAACGGCGGGATCGCACCGGCCACGCCCAGCGACGTGCCGGTGATCAGCACGGTGAACGGGATCATCACGATCAACAGAATAATGAACGGCAGCGAACGCAGGATGTTCACCGCCAGCGACATGAACGCGTAGAGGCCACGGTTTTCCAGCAACTGACGCGGGCTGCAGAGGAACAGCAACACGCCCAGCGGCAGGCCGAGCAACACGGTGAACAGCAGCGAACCGCCGAGCATCAGCATCGTGTCGCCGGTGGCCAGCCAGATTTCGTACCAGTCGATGTTGGTGAAGAAACTGATCAGGTCTTCCATTAGCGCAATACCTCCATGTGAACGTCAGCGGCGGTGAAGCGGGCGAACGCCGCTTCCATGTCGCCACCGGTGACGGCGAGGGTCAATTGCCCGTAAGGAATGTCTTTGATGCGGTCAATGCGACCGGCAAGGATGCTGTAGTCGACACCGGTTTCCCGGGCGACAGTACCGAGCAGCGGCGCGTAAGTCGCTTCGCCCTGGAAGGTCAGACGCACGATGCGCCCCGGCACGTGAGCGAAGTCATCACGCTGCTCGCTTTCGTCGATCTGCTCGCTTTCCTGGACGAAACGCTTGGTGGTCGGGTGCTTCGGATGCAGGAACACATCGGCCACCGAACCTTGCTCGACGATCACGCCGGCATCCATCACCGCCACTTGATCACAGACGCGACGGATCACATCCATCTCGTGGGTGATGAGGACGATGGTCAGCTTCAGTTCGCGGTTGATCTCGGCCAGCAGTTGCAGGACCGACGCGGTGGTCTGCGGGTCGAGGGCGCTGGTGGCCTCGTCGCACAGCAGAATCTTCGGCTTGGTCGCCAGGGCGCGGGCGATGCCGACGCGCTGCTTCTGGCCACCAGACAACTGCGCCGGATACTTCTTGGCGTGATCGGACAGCCCGACTCGCGCCAGCAACTCGGCAACACGCTTGTCGATCTCGCTGCCCGACAGTTCGCCGGCCAGGGTCAGCGGCAACGCCACGTTGTCGGCCACGGTCTTGGAGGCGAGCAGGTTGAAGTGCTGGAAGATCATCCCAACTTGCTGGCGGAAACGGCGCAGGCCGTTGGCGTCCAGCGCGGTGACCTCTTCGCCGTCGACGATGATCTTGCCGCCACTGGAGTTTTCCAGGCGATTGATCAGGCGCAGCAGGGTACTTTTGCCCGCGCCGGAATGGCCGATCAGGCCGAACACCTGCCCGTTCTCGATGGAGAGACTGGTCGGGTGCAGCGCAGGGATATCCTTACCGGCGACGCGGTAAGTCTTGTGGACGTTTTGAAACTCGATCACGTAGCGAACCTTGTGGGGCGCGTTAGAAAAGGATCAGCGGTTAGCCGGGCGCGCATTTTAGCCTGTCCGTATAGAGGTTCTTAGCATTTATTTCGCAATTAACCTTCGATTTGGCAATAACAAGATCAAAGGTCATAAAAAAGGAACGCCCCGAGCGCCTCATCAGTCACTAAGTAAGCGACTTGAAAACCCTGGGTGCCGTGCCCGGGAACCACTCAAGAGTCCCCGGCGAGCATCGGGGTCAACGAGGAGTTTACGACTGATGAGCAAGAAGCCTACGACCGATAAAAGCCAGATGGCCGGAACCGATACCCCGGATCGCGCCAATACCAACGCCAAACTCGACAGCCTGGAAAAGTTTCGCTCCGACGCCACCGGCCAGGCCCTGCGCACCAACCAGGGCGTGAAGATCGCCGATAATCAGAACACCCTCAAGGCCGGCCCGCGCGGGCCGTCGCTGCTTGAAGACTTCATCATGCGGGAAAAGATCACGCATTTTGACCATGAGCGCATTCCGGAACGCATCGTCCACGCACGCGGCACCGGCGCGCATGGTTTCTTTCAGGCCTACGAGAACCATTCGACGCTGACCAAGGCCGGTTTCCTACAGGATCCGGGGAAAAAGACGCCGGTGTTTGTGCGCTTTTCCACGGTGCAGGGCCCGCGTGGTTCCGGCGACACCGTGCGTGACGTGCGTGGTTTCGCGGTGAAGTTCTTCACCGACGAAGGCAACTTCGACCTGGTCGGCAATAACATGCCGGTGTTTTTCATTCAGGACGCGATCAAGTTTCCCGACTTCGTCCACGCGGTGAAGCCCGAGCCGCACAATGAAATCCCTACCGGAGGCTCAGCCCACGATACCTTCTGGGATTTCGTCTCGCTGGTGCCGGAATCGGCGCACATGGTCATCTGGGCGATGTCCGACCGGGCGATCCCGAAAAGCCTGCGCAGCATGCAGGGCTTCGGCGTGCACACCTTCCGCCTGATCAATGCCGAAGGCAAATCACGCTTCGTCAAATTCCACTGGCGCCCTACCGCCGGCACGTGCTCGCTGGTCTGGGACGAAGCGCAGAAGCTCGCCGGTAAAGACACCGACTACCACCGTCGCGATCTGTGGGAAGCGATCGAGATGGGCGACTACCCGGAATGGGAACTCGGCGTGCAGATCATCGAAGAGGAAAACGAACACGACTTCGATTTCGACATCCTCGACCCGACCAAGCTGATCCCCGAAGAAATCGTGCCGATCACGCCGTTGGGCAAAATGACCCTGAACCGCAACCCGGACAACTTCTTTGCCGAGACCGAGCAGGTTGCGTTCTGCCCTGGCCACATCGTGCCGGGCATCGACTTCTCCAATGACCCGCTGCTGCAGGGCCGACTGTTTTCCTACACCGATACGCAAATCAGCCGACTCGGCGGGCCGAACTTTCATGAGCTGCCGATCAACCGCCCGGTGGCGCCGTTCCACAATGGTCAGCGTGATGCGCAACACCGCACGGTGATCGACAAGGGCCGCGCGTCTTACGAGCCGAACTCGATTGATGGCGGCTGGCCGAAAGAAACGCCGCCGGCCGCGCAGGACGGTGGCTTCGAGAGCTATCCAGAACGCATCGATGCCAACAAGATTCGCCAGCGCAGCGAGTCGTTCAGCGACCACTTTTCTCAGGCGACGTTGTTCTTCAAGAGCATGAGCAAGCATGAGCAGGAACACATCATTGCTGCCTACAGCTTTGAGCTGGGCAAGGTTGAACGCGAGCATATTCGTGCGCGTGAGGTGAATGAGATTCTGGCCAACATCGATCTGGAACTGGCCAAGCGTGTGGCGGCCAATTTGGGGCTGCCGGCGCCGAGCAAAGGCACGGTCGATGCGCGCAAGGTGTCATTCGATCACTCGCCGGCGCTGAGCCAGGCGAATCTTTTGCCGGAAAACATCAAGACGCGAAAAGTGGCGATTCTTGCTGCTAACGGCGTCGATGGTGCGGCGATTGATGCGATGAAGAAGGCTTTGGCGGCTGAAGGTGCGCATGCGAAGTTGCTCGGCCCGACTTCGGCGCCGGTGAAGACGGCGGATGGTAAAACGTTGCCAGTGGATGCTTCGATGGAAGGCATGCCTTCGGTGATCTTTGATGCGGTGTTCGTGCCGGGTGGCGCGGCGTCGGTCAAAGCACTGAGCGGCGATGGCGTGGCGTTGCATTACCTGCTGGAGGCGTACAAGCATTTGAAGGCGATTGCGTTGCACGGTGAGGCCAAGCAGTTGCAGGACTTGCTGAAGCTGGAAGCGGATGCCGGGTTGCTGCAAGGCAAGGATGTGCCGGCGTTGACCAAGCCGTTCTTTGCGGCGATCGGGCAGCATCGGGTTTGGGAGCGGGAGCCTAAGGCCAAGGCCATTCCGGCTTAAAAAGCAAAAGATCGCAGCCTTCGGCAGCTCCTACAGGGTGTACCTCAATCCCATGTAGGAGCTGCCGCAGGCTGCGATCTTTTTTACGGTTTACGCGGACTCAACACCATCTGCGTCGGTACGGTGCGCACAATCTGCTTCTCAATCTTCAGATCAAAATCCGGGTTCAGCTTCTTCACCCGCTTGGTCAGCAACGTCGCCAACCAAGGATAGTCATTGGTCCGTGGCGCCTGAATGGTCACCCCACACTCATAATTCACCACATCAGCGGCGATCGCATCGAGTTGGCGGCGAAGTTTGCGGCTATCGGTGATGTTCAGCGCAACCGTAGTGCTTTCGGCGGTCGGATCGATCACCTTGGCTTTCGGCTTGGCTTCGGCTGCCAGCAATGCAGCCTCAGCTTTTTCCAGCTCAGCCTTGCGCGCCTCGGTAATGGCGCCATTCACGCCACCGGTCAGCGCCGGTGCTTTCGGCATCAACGCACGGGCACGGCTTAACGCCGTAGCAGCGGCATTCACATCCCCCTTCTGCAGCACGATCTGGCTGCGACGCAGATACGCTTCGGCAAGCTGCCGCTGGTATTGCTCAAGGGATTGGTCGTTTGGCGTTTCTTTCTGCAAAGCAGCCAATTGGTCTTCTGCGGTGGCCAGTTCGCTGCTGGCCAGGCTTTGCTCCAGCTGTGCGATGGCCGTAGCCCGCGCATCGGGGACTTCAGCCACCGGCGGCGTGCTTTGGCAGGCGCCCAGCAGCACTGAAAATGCGACAAGGAGCAGATAACGGGAGGCGAACGGCTTCATTCCTGCGACTCTCTATTTGCGCAAAAAGCGGCCAAGTCTACACCCCACGACGGGGCAGAACAAAACTCAACAGAAACAGTGCGGCCGCCGTCACAACGATTGACGGCCCAGCCGGGGTGTCCTTGAACCACGACAACGCCAGCCCACCACCCACCGCGAGCATGCCCAGCAGGCTCGCGCCCACCGCCATCTGCTCGGGCGAACGGGCGTGACGCTGTGCCGCAGCCGCCGGGATGATCAGCAGCGAAGTAATCAGCAACACACCGACGATTTTCATCGCCACGGCGATTACTACCGCAATCAACAACATCAGCGCCATGCGCAGGCCAGCGACCGGCAGGCCTTCAACCTTGGCCAGCTCTTCGTGCACGGTGATTGCCAGCAACGGCCGCCACAACGTGACCAGCAACACCAGCACCGCCGCGCTGCCGCCGAGGATCCACGCCAGATCAGTCGGACTGATCGCCAGCAGGTCGCCGAACAGATAGGCCATCAGGTCGATCCGCACTTCATGCATGAAGCTTAGTACCACCAGACCGAGAGAGAGCGTGCTCGGTGCGAGAATTCCCAAAAGCGTGTCGGACGCCAGCGGTTGGCGCTGTTGCAAGGTCACCAAAAGCACCGCCAGCAGCAAGCAGCCTACGGTGACCGCGACCGTCGGGCTGACATCCAGCAAAAAGCCCAACGCCACACCGAGCAACGCGGCGTGGGACAAGGTGTCGCCGAAATAGGCCATGCGCCGCCAGACCACGAACGAACCCAGCGGACCTGCAACGATCGCCAGCGCCAGACCTGCAAGCAGGGCATACAACAGAAAATCAGCCATGCTTGCAGTTGTCTCCGTGAACGTGAGGTTGGCCAATCACCGGCCCTTTGACCACCGAGCCGTGCAGGTCGTGAGCGTGGTCGTGATGGTGGTGATAGACCGCCAGGCTCTGTGCGTTCTTGCCGAACAGCTCGACAAACGCCGGATCGCCACTGACCTGCTCGGGATGCCCGGAGCAGCAGACGTGACGGTTTAGGCAGACCACTTGGTCGGTGGTGCTCATCACCAAATGCAAATCGTGGGACACCATCAATACACCGCAACCATGGCGGTCGCGCAGTCGGGTGATCAGGCTGTACAACTCGGCTTGGCCGGCGACGTCGACGCCTTGCACCGGCTCGTCGAGCACCAGCAATTCCGGCTCGCGCAGCAGTGCCCGCGCCAGCAGCACACGCTGCATTTCACCACCGGAAACGCTTTGCACCGGGCTGTCGATAACGTGCTCGGCGCCGACTTCTTTCAGCGCCGCCAGCGCACGCGGACGATCAACGCCCGGCACCAGGCGCAGAAAGCGCAGCACCGACAGCGGCAAGGTCGGATCGACGTGAAGTTTTTGCGGCATGTAGCCGACGCGCAGTTTCGGCTTGCGCCAGACGCTGCCGCTGTCCGGCTTGAGCAAGCCGAGCACGGCGCGCACCAAGGTAGTCTTGCCAGCGCCGTTGGGGCCGATCAGGGTGACGATCTGCCCCGGCTCGACGCTCAGCTCGATGTTGTCCAGCACAGCCTGCCCGGCAAATGTGACGGCGACCTGTTCCAGACGGATCAGCGCATTGCTCATCAAGCCCCCTGGCAACCGGAGCACAGGCCGACGACTTCGACGGTCTGCGCTTCGACGATGAAGCCAACGTCTTTGGCGCTGTTGACGATCGCGTCACTGATCACTTTTTGCTCAAGTTCGATGGCGGCGTGGCAATCGCGGCAGATCAGGAACTGGCCCTGATGCGCGTGTTCCGGGTGCACACAGCCAACGAAGGCGTTGAGCGAGGAGATGCGGTGCACCAGACCGTTTTCCAGGAGGAAATCCAGCGCGCGGTACACGGTTGGTGGCGCGGCGCGGCGGCCGTCCTGCTCGCTCAGCACCGCGAGAATGTCGTAGGCACCCAGCGGCTTGTGGCTTTGCCAGACCAATTCCAGCACCCGGCGGCGCAACGCGGTCAGGCGCAAGCCTTTCTGGGCGCACAAGGTATCGGCCTCGGACAAAGCGCTGTGCACGCAATGTGAGTGGTCGTGGGGACGGCTGGCAATCGGTGTAATAGGCATGGGCGGCGACGAGTTTTGATAGAGACGTTATTATGTTACCCGTTCTCGTCTCCTTGAGTGGTCATCGTGTCCCGACTTTTTTCTGTTTTTGTGGCTTTTGTCGCCAGTTTTCTGCTGATCGGTTCGGCCCAGGCCGAGGTCAAAGTCCTCACCAGCATCAAACCGTTGCAGCTGATTGCAGCGGCGGTGCAGGACGGCGTGGCGATTCCCGAAGTGCTGCTGCCGCCGGGTGCCTCGCCGCACAATTACGCGTTGCGGCCATCCGACGTACGGAAGGTGCAGTCGGTCGATCTGCTGTACTGGATCGGCCCGGACATGGAAGGCTTTCTGCCACGCGTGCTGAATGGTCGGACGCTACCGAGCGTGGCGGTGCAGGATTTGCCGGGGATGAAACTGCGGCGTTTTGCTGAGGACAGCCATTCCCACGCCGAAGACGCCGACGAGCATGATCACGATCATCGTCCGGGCACGCTGGATGCGCATTTGTGGCTATCGCCGGTGAATGCGCGGGTGATTGCCGACAAGATGGCCGCAGACTTGAGCGCCGCAGATCCGGCCAATGCCGAGCGCTATCAGAAAAACGCCAAGGCGTTTGACGAACGTCTGGACGCACTGGATCAGCGTTTGAAGAAGCGTCTGGCCAGCGTTGAAGGCAAGCCGTACTTCGTCTTTCACGAGGCGTTTGATTACTTTGAAGAGGCTTATGGCCTGAAGCACACCGGGGTGTTCAGCGTGGCTGCCGAAGTGCAGCCGGGTGCGCAGCATGTCGCGGCGATGCGCAAGCGCTTGCAGGAAGTGGGCAAGACTTGCGTGTTCAGCGAACCGCCATTGCGCCCGCGTCTGGCCGAAACATTGGTCGCTGGCTTACCGGTGAAACTGGCTGAGCTGGATGCGCTGGGCGGGTACACACCGGCGACGGCTCAGGGCTATGAGCAGGTGCTGGAGAAGTTGGGTAACGATTTGGCCGGGTGCCTGGAATCTCTGTAAACCCATAAAAAAGATCGCAGCCTTCGGCAGCTCCTACAGAAGATTCCATGTAGGAGCTGCCGAAGGCTGCGATCTTTTGATCTTAAAGCGCGAAAGGCAACGGTGTGTGCACCTGCTGCCGCTGCGCCAACCGTTGCTCAAACTCCTGCGGATCGTGAATCAACACGTCCTGCCCGGCGAACTGCTCCGCCGCGATCAACCGCGACAGCCAGAACCGAACACAGGCCACGCGCAGCATGGTCGGCCACAACTCAGCCTCCGCCGCCGTAAACGGTCGCAGCGCCGCATAAGCGCCGAGAAACGCACGGGCACGCGGCCCATCGATCACACCGTCTTCGTCCGAACACCAGTCATTCAAGGCAATCGCCACGTCATACAGCATCGGCCCCGAGCAGGCGTTGTAGAAGTCGATCAGCCCGGTCAGGTGCGTGCCTTCGAACATCGCGTTATCGCGAAACAGGTCGGCGTGGATGTTCGCCCGGGGCAGCGCGAGGATCTTCTCTTTGCGCTCGGTGATCTCGTCCAACGCCTTTTGCAGCAGCGCACGCGGCTCATCGCTCAGGTGCGAAAGAAACTCCGTGCCCTCTTCCAGCATCCAGTCCAGGCCGCGATCGGTCTTGCGCTTGATCATGCGCTCGCCCTGGGTCGCCAGGTGCAGGTGCGCCTGCAACTCGCCGACCTGCGCGCAATGCTGGGCATTGGCAACTTTGATGTGCTTGCCAGAGAGGCGCGGTTGCAGCAGTGCCGGTTTGCCCTTCAGCTCACGCAGAGCCACACCGTCAGTGGTGCGCAGTGCATACGGCACCGGCAAGTCGGCTTCGTGGAGCACATCGAGCAGGTCAATGAAGAACGGCATCTCCTGCACCGGGCCACGCTCGACCAGGGTCAGAACGAACTCGCCCTGCTCCAGGCTGATAAAGAAGTTGGTGTTTTCGCTGCCGGCGGCGATCCCCTGGAAATCAAGCAGACGGCCAAGCCCGTAAGGGGCGAGAAAGGTTTCCAGCTCGGGCCGAGCCAGGGGAGTGAACACAGACATGTTTTAACTGCCAGTACGGGCGCCGCCAATTGCGGCGCCGGGTGAATTAAAAATCTACTTCCATTCGAAAATCTTCCACGACGGAATCAGCATATCCGGCTGATCCGAGCGGATGAAGTTTGCATCCGTCCCGTCTGCACGCACCAGAAAGTAAGGCGGCGCGCCCTTTGGCGTGACTTTGATCGCGTACAGGAACCCGTTTTGACGGTACTCCTGAATCGTCTTGTCGCCTTCCGTGCGAATGGTGACTTCAGGATCCCCTGACGGCGCATCATCCGCCGCCATCGCGGCCAACGGTGAGACAGCAATCAGACCGACCAGCAGCAAGCGATTTAACGTACGCATGATAACCTTGTCCCTTTGTCGTCAACGGTCCCGCTATTCTAGCGCCGGACCCGCCGAAAAGGTTGATCCTGCTCATGAGCCAAGCCCCCCTCGTCCTGGTGGACGGTTCGTCTTACCTGTACCGCGCCTTTCACGCACTGCCACCACTGACCACTTCCAAAGGCCTGCCGACCGGTGCGGTCAAAGGCGTGCTGAACATGCTCAAGAGTCTGCGCAAGCAGTACCCGGACAGCCCGTTCGCCGTAGTGTTCGACGCCAAGGGTGGGACATTTCGCGATGAAATGTACGCCGAATACAAAGCCAATCGCCCAAGCATGCCCGACGACATGCGCGTGCAGATCGAGCCCCTGCACCAGAGCGTGATCGCCCTCGGTTTCCCGCTGCTGTGCGTCGAAGGCGTCGAGGCCGACGATGTCATCGGCACCCTCGCCCGCAGCAGCGCGGCGGCTGATCGCCCAGTGATCATCTCCACCGGCGACAAGGACATGGCGCAACTGGTCGACGGCCACATTACCTTGGTCAACACCATGTCCGGTAGCTCGATGGACGTGGAAGGCGTGAAGGAGAAATTCGGCGTCGCACCGGAGCAGATCATCGATTATCTGGCGTTGATGGGCGATTCGTCC
The DNA here is from genome assembly GCF_034555375.1 of Pseudomonas sp. B33.4. Taxonomy (NCBI): domain Bacteria; kingdom Pseudomonadati; phylum Pseudomonadota; class Gammaproteobacteria; order Pseudomonadales; family Pseudomonadaceae; genus Pseudomonas; species Pseudomonas sp. B33.4. Next base: position 57,510 of record NZ_CP140706.1, on the reverse strand, counting down.
GACAACATTCCGGGTGTTCCGGGCATCGGCCCGAAGACCGCTTCCGGCCTGCTGGTCGGCGTCAACGGTGGCCTCACCGAGCTGTACGCCAATCTCGACATCGTCCCGACGCTGCCGATCCGCGGCGCGAAAACCCTGCCGGCCAAGCTCGAAGAGCACAAGGAGATGGCGTTCCTCTCCTATCAACTGGCAACCATCAAGGTCGACGTGCCGCTGGACGTCGAACTCGATGATTTGCAGATGGGTGCGGAAGACCCGGCCAAGCTCTACGAGCTGTACTCCCTGCTCGAATTCAAAAGCTGGATCAACGATCTGGATCGCGACGCCAAGCGTCTGGAATTGAGCGCTGCTGCCGAACCAGCGCCGGCCGGCGATCTGTTCAGCACGCCAGATATCGAAACTCCCGCTGCTCCGACCGAAGCTGCGTACGAAACCATCCTCGATCAGGCACGCTTTGATGTCTGGCTGGAAAAACTCAACAACGCCAAGCTGTTCGCCTTCGACACCGAAACCACTGGCATCGACGCGCAGCAGGCGCAACTGGTCGGCCTGTCGTTCGCCGTGCAGGCCAACGAAGCCGCGTACATTCCGCTGACCCACTCCTACATCGGCGTGCCGGAACAGCTGGATCGCGACACCGTACTGCGCGCGCTCAAGCCGATTCTGGAAGACCCGAGCAAGCTCAAGGTCGGCCAGCACGCAAAGTTCGACATGAATATTCTGGCCAACTGCGCCATCGGCGGCGATCAGAACCAAGGCATCAACGTGCGCGGTATCGCCTTCGACACGATGCTTGAGTCCTACGTGCTCAACTCCACCGCCACCCGCCACGACATGGACAGCCTCGCGCAGAAGTATCTGGATCACACCACCGTGAGCTTCCAGGACATCGCCGGCAAAGGTGCCAAGCAGCTGACCTTCGACCAGATCGCGCTGGAACAGGCCGGGCCGTACGCTGCCGAGGACGCCGACATCACCCTGCGTCTGCACCAGACCCTGTTCGAAAAACTCAGCGCCATCCCAAGCCTGGCCAGCGTGCTGACCGACATCGAGATTCCGCTGGTGCCAGTGCTGGCGCGCATCGAACGCCAAGGCGCGTTTGTCGACGCTGAGCTGCTCGGCATCCAGAGCATCGAGCTGGGCAACAAAATGGTTGCGCTGGAGCGCGAAGCGTTCGAGATCGCCGGGGAAGAATTCAACCTTGGCTCGCCGAAACAACTGGGCGTGATTCTCTACGAGAAACTCGGCCTGCCGGTGCTGAAGAAGACCGCCAAGGGTCAGCCGTCCACCGCTGAAGAAGTGTTGGCGAAGCTCGCTGAAGACGATCACCGTTTGCCAAAGGTGCTGATGGAGCACCGCTCGATGAGCAAGCTGAAAAGCACCTACACCGATCGCCTGCCAGAGCAGATCAACCCGCGCACCGGGCGTATTCACACCTCGTATCACCAGGCTGTGGCGTCGACCGGTCGCTTGTCCTCCAGCGATCCAAACCTGCAGAACATCCCGGTGCGTACCGCTGAAGGCCGGCGCATCCGTCAGGCCTTCGTCGCGCCGAAAGGCTACAAACTGCTGGCGGCGGACTATTCGCAGATTGAGTTGCGGATCATGGCGCACCTGTCCAAGGACGAAGGCCTGATGAATGCCTTCCGCAACAATCTGGACGTGCACACCGCGACCGCTGCCGAAGTGTTCAAGGTTGAGCTCAACGAAGTGACCTCTGACCAGCGCCGTGGCGCCAAGGCGATCAACTTCGGTCTGATCTACGGCATGGGCGCGCAGAAGCTCGGCAAGGACATCGGCGTCGATACCAAGACCGCCAAGGCTTACATCGACACTTACTTCGCCCGTTACCCAGGCGTTCGCGAGTACATGGATCGCACCCGCGCACAGGCGGCGGATCAGGGTTATGTCGAGACCTTCTTCGGTCGTCGCCTGTACCTGCCGGAGATCAACTCGAACAAGCCGCAGGAACGCGCTGCCGCCGAACGTACGGCAATCAACGCGCCGATGCAGGGCACCGCTGCCGATATCATCAAGAAAGCCATGGTCGCGGTGGATAACTGGCTGGCAACGTCCGGGCTGGACGCCAAAGTCATCCTGCAGGTACACGATGAACTGGTGCTGGAGGTTCGCGAGGATCTGGTCGAGCAGGTCAGCGCCGAGATTCGCGTGCACATGAGCGAAGCGGCGAAGCTGGATGTGCCGCTGCTGGTCGAAGTGGGTGTGGGCAATAATTGGGATGAGGCTCATTGAGCCTTTTGAACACGGTTTGCCGCGACCTGTTGTCGCGGCAACGCCGGTAAAACCTGCTTATTTCTAAAAGCGCTCGATATTATTCCAAAGCTTTTTGAAAAAAATCTGAACTAATCTGGAAGGACACTACTCAGAGATACTGAATGGCTGGTGAAGCCCTTCGATGCTCCTATGTTGTGTTAAGTGTTGGCAGATATCTGAACCCCGCCCTAGCGGTTCGGAACTTGAACCCCGGAATTTCTCCCTCCCCAATGAAATCCGGGGCTTTTTTTGCCCAAAAATCGGCTTTGGCACGCTCAGGCTGCGTTGGAAGTGCAGCTCGAAATGCTCATTTAGGCCCCTAAACTCCGCTTTCGAGCTGCACTTGCGCCTTGCCTGCGCGCACCACAGCCAATTTTTCCAAATCCCCGATTACTCTGCCGCCTCGGCGCCTTTGTCTGCGAGTTCCATCCAGCCGGCCAGTACAGTGTAGGCCTCTTCCAGGCCCATGCGTTTTGGCGCGGAGAACAGCTGGATGGTGACGAGGTCGCCCCAACCCTTGCGGATTTCCGACTGCACTTTGAGCAGGGTGTTCTTGGCTGCGCCATAGGTCAGCTTGTCGGCCTTGGTCAGCAGGATGTGCATCGGCATGCCGGCCGCAACGGCCCAGTCGAGCATCAGCAGGTCGAAGTCGGTCATTGGATGACGGATGTCCATCATCAGAATCAAACCCTTCAAACTCTCGCGGCCACCGAGGTAAGCCTCAAGGTGACGCTGCCAGTGCATCTTCAGCGGGATCGGTACTTTTGCGTAACCGTAGCCCGGCAGGTCGACCAGACGGCGATCTTCGTCTAGCTTGAAGAAGTTCAACAGCTGTGTGCGACCCGGAGTTTTCGAGGTTCGCGCCAGGCTGGCGTGAGTCAAAGTGTTCAGCGCGCTGGATTTGCCGGCGTTGGAACGACCGGCGAACGCCACTTCGAAGCCTTCGTCGTCAGGGCATTGATCGACTTTGGCGGCACTGAGCATGAACGTGGACTGTTGGCACAGGCCGAGGATGGGATTCTTGAGTTGCATGGGATTTCCGATGTGGGCGGCGCCGGGATTGGGCGCGGAACGCGGTGTCGCTTCCGTTTCAGTGACGCCAGTATATAATGCCGCAGATTTTGTGTGTGCTTTGTCCCAGCGAAGGATGAAGTTCACGAGAGCGACAGACTTTGATTGCGCATTAGAACGCAGAACGCTCTCAACCCTGAAAAGGTCGTTTTATGACGAAATGGCTGCTGGCTGCCGGAGTCTTGATGCCGCTTTACAGCGCACAGGCTACACAGGATCCGGAAGCTGTGTACAACCGTGTTTGTGGTGCCTGTCATTCCGGCCAACTACCCATGGCGCCCGAAAGAGGCGATCAGGAAGCTTGGACGCCGAGGTTGGCGAAAGGTATGGGGACGCTGGTGCAACACGTGACCCAGGGTTTCAAGGCGATGCCGCCGCGTGGTTTGTGCATGGACTGCAGTGCCGAGGATTACCAAGCCATCATCCTTTGGATGAGCGAGTAAACCCGGTCCATAACTTAACCCTTAGCCGTAGTTGGATTAGCTGATGAACAAATTGATCGTGAGTCTGCTGTTGACCGTGGGAATCTCAGGCTTCGCCCATGCTGCCGGTGATGCCGCAGCTGGCCAGGCAAAAGCCGCCGTTTGCGGAGCCTGCCATGGCCCGGACGGGAACAGCATGGCGCCAAACTTTCCGAAACTGGCCGGTCAAGGTGAACGCTACCTGACCAAGCAGCTGCACGACATCAAGTCGGGCAAGCGCACCGTTCTGGAAATGACCGGCCTGCTGACCAATCTGAGCGATCAGGACCTGGCCGACATCGCCGCGTACTTCGCCAGCCAGAAAGGCAGCGTCGGCGCCGCCGATCCGAAGATCGTCGCGCGCGGTGAAGCGCTGTTCCGTGGCGGCAACCTCGCCAAGGGCCTGCCCGCCTGCACCGGTTGCCACTCGCCGAACGGCGCCGGCAACGCCGCTGCCGGCTTCCCGCACCTGGGTGGCCAACACGCTCAATACATCGCCAAGCAGCTGACCGATTTCCGCAAGGAAGAAGGCGGCCGCACCAACGACGGCGATACGATGACCATGCAGACCATCGCCAAGCGCTTGAGCGACGAAGACATTGCAGCGGTCTCCAGCTACATTCAAGGCCTGCACTAAGGCTCGCGGACCGAGCCATGCAGGGGGTGGACATCTCCTGCAATGTTAACGCTCGATTAATCCGTCGCAGCAAGTATAAAAAGGGTGGCTTTGGCCGCCCTTTTTTGTGGCCGCTGCCGTTACACTACAGAACTCATGCCCGCCAGGATCTGTCTGAAAACAGGTCGCGCGAGGCGACCAAAATTGTCCAGGAGTAAAGCATGCGTAATCTGATTATCAGCGCCGCTCTCGTCGCTGCCAGCCTGTTCGGCGTCACCGCCCAAGCCGCCGAAGCCCCAGCCGCCCCTTACGTGGAACTGGCCAACCCGGTACCGGTTGCAGAGCCTGGCAAGATCGAAGTGGTCGAGCTGTTCTGGTACGGCTGCCCGCACTGCTACGCCTTTGAACCGGTGATCAACCCGTGGGTTGAAAAACTGCCATCCGACGTCAACTTCGTGCGTATTCCGGCGATGTTCGGCGGCCCATGGGACGCTCACGGCCAGATGTTCCTGACCCTCGAAGCCATGGGTGTCGAGCACAAGGTTCACGCGGCGGTTTTCGAAGCAATCCAGAAACAACACAAAAAGCTGACCGACAAGAACGACATGGCTGACTTCCTCGCCACCCAGGGCGTGGACAAGGACAAGTTCCTCGCCACCTTCGACTCTTTCGCCATCAAAGGTCAGATCGTAAAAGCTCGCGAATTGGCCAAAAAGTATGAGATCACTGGCGTACCCACCATGATCGTCAACGGCAAGTACCGTTTCGACATCGGCTCTGCCGGTGGTGCCGAGCAAGCGTTGAAACTGGCTGACCAACTGGTCGCCAAAGAGCGAGCGGCAACCAAGGCTGCAGCCAACTAAGCGCGGCTACCGCCATGCGCCGCTGGAAGTCTGAACGCATCGTTGGCCTGCATGATCCGCAGGTCAACGAGCATCACCTGGAGTCCACGGGCCTGCCCGCAGACCAGCGTCTGCGCTTGCTCAGTTTCAATATCCAGGTCGGCATCAGCACCGAGCGCTATCGGCATTACCTGACCCGTAGCTGGCAGCACCTGCTGCCGCACAACGGCCGCTCAGGCAATCTGCAAAAGATCGGCGACCTGCTGGGCGACTTCGATCTGGTCGCCCTGCAGGAAGCCGATGGCGGCAGCTTGCGTTCGGGCTACGTCAATCAGGTGGAACATCTGGCGCAGCTCGGCGCCTTTCCCTACTGGTATCAACAACTCAATCGCAACCTCGGCCGACTCGCTCAGCACAGCAATGGCGTGCTCAGTCGTCTGAAACCATCGGCGATTGAAGATCACCCGCTGCCCGGACCGAAAGGTCGTGGGGCGATTCTGCTGCGTTTCGGCGAAGGCCCGGAAGCGCTGGTGGTGGTGATGATGCACCTGGCCCTTGGCGCGCGAACCCGCAGCCTGCAACTGGCCTATATTCGTGAGCTGATCGGTGGCTATAAGCACCAAGTGTTGATGGGTGACATGAACACCCATGCAAGCGATCTGCTACAACATTCTCCGTTACGCGATCTCGGCCTGCTGGCACCGCAGGTGGAAGCGACTTTCCCCAGCTGGCGTCCTCAGCGTTGCCTTGATCATATTTTGCTCAGCCCGACCCTGACCCTGGAAAAGGTCGAAGTGCTGGCACAACCGATTTCCGATCACCTGCCGGTCGCGGTAGAGATTCGTCTGCCGGGTTCGCTCACGGCCGATGCATTGCCCGCGTTGAGTCCTGCCCCTCGCGGAACCCCTGAATGAGCGACGACGCCCAGCGCTGGAAAGAGAAGTACCTCAAAAGCATCGAACAACAGGACAAACTCGAACGTCGCTGGGCCGCCAGGCTCGACTTGCTGCGTCGCGGTCTGGTGCGCAGCACGCTGGCCGCTGAAGGCACCGACAAGGTCGTTGATCAGTGCATGAAAGAGATGCGCGACGTGGTGCGCACCGATGACATGGACGCCGGTCTCGCCGCCCTGCTGCCGCGCCTGGAAAAAGCCGTGCTTGATTCCGAGCAACGCCGCGAAACCCGCATCGATCAGGTCAGCACCGCGCTGACATCGCTGGTTACCCAGTTGCAGGCGTTGCCGCTGCCGCGTGAAGTCGCTCAGCCCTTGAAGAAGTTCGCCAAACAACTGGATAGCCGTGTTGGTTCGGCGCGGGAAATGCCCTTGCTGCTGAGTGAACTCAGCGGCTTGCAGGGTAAGGCATTGAGTCAGTTAGACGCTCCGGCAGAGCCGGGGCGTCCGGGTCTGTTGCAGCGTTTGTTCGGAAGCCGCGACAGCGAAGAAGTCCCAGCGACAGAATCACCCGCGCCGCCTCAAGTCGCGCCGCCGCTGCAACCGCTTACCGCACCGTCACCCGCACCAGAAACCGCACAGCCCGCTCCTGTCGCGACGATTGAACCCGTGATGGCAGCTACTGCCATCGAAGCCGTGGCGCCTGTCGAAACAACAATGCCAGACGCGCAGACGCAACTGGAATCGGCAGAAGTGGTTGCCTTCGAGCCACCCACGGTCAGCAGCGAAGGCAGGAGTGACCCGATTGAGCCTCAGGCAGAGCGCTTCGAACCGGAGCCTGTTTTCGCCCCGGCTCCCGCTCAGACTCCAATCACGCTTACCGCCATCAATCCTGATGAACTGATTCACCCTGGTGATCCATCGCCACTGATCCTCGATAGCCTGCCGCTGCCTGAACCCATCGCGCAGGCGCTGGCCGCCATCGACCCGGATCAATCCGAGCACGACATCCTGTTCGCCCTGCCGGATTCCCCGGAGCCGTCCTACAGCTCGGTGGCCAAGCACATCGAAGACACTCTGATCGGTCTCCTCGACGACCTGACCCTGCCGGAGCGCCACCGCCCCCAAGCCGAAGCCATGCGCGAACGGCTCAAACACGGTTTGAACTGGTACGAACTGATCCCGATCCTCGACGATCTTGCAACATTGATGCTGGCGATTACCGACAGCGGCCAGCACGAATTCGAAGCTTATCTGCAGCAACTCAACGAACGCCTCGAAGCGTTCCAGAGCAATCTGCAAGCTGCCAGTGAAGGCCATGCCGACAACAGTTCGGCGGCGCGGGCCATGGACACGCAGATCCGCGAGCAAGTCGACGGCTTGCAGACCAGCGTCCAGGAAGCCGCCGATCTGGATGACCTCAAGCAAGTGCTGGAGAACCATCTCGAAGGCTTGATCGGCACCATGGATCAGCACCAGAAGCAGCGCGACGCCCGCGAGCAGGAAGTGGCTGCGCGACTCAAAGGTCTGTCCGAGCGCGTGGCGCATATGGAGCAGGAAGCCCAGGGATTCCGCGAGCACCTCGAAGAACAGCGCCAGAAAGCCTTGATCGATCCACTCACCGGCCTGCCCAACCGCGCCGCGTGGAGCGAGCGCCTCGAGCATGAAATCAAGCAGTGGCAGCAGCACGGCAACACGCTGAGCCTGGCCATGCTCGACCTCGATCACTTCAAACGCATCAACGACAACTACGGCCATCTGGCCGGCGACAAGGTGCTGAAAATCATTGCCACGGTGCTGCGCAAACGCCTGCGCGGATCTGACTTCATAGCCCGTTTCGGTGGTGAGGAGTTCGTCTTGCTATTGCCGGCCACCCCGCCTGCGGTTGGCACCAAGCTCTTGGAAACGCTGCGCGCTGCGATCGAAGCCTGCCCTTTTCACTTCAAAGGCGAGCGGGTGACGATCACCATTTCCATGGGGCTGGCAACATTTCGTGCGGGAGAACACAGCGATCTGGTGTTGAAAAGAGCCGATCAGGCGCTTTACCGCGCTAAAAATGCGGGACGCAACCGGGTCGAGCTGGGCTGAGCAAATTGTTCCATTTTGTTTAAATCCGCCCGCTGACCGTCGAGACGCAAGGCAGTACGTTACACTGTTGCATTACTGTCTTGCGTGTACTGCCTTCTGCCATGAAATTCTTTACCCTCCTCGCTTCGCTGCTCGTTCTGGCCGGTTGTTCCAGCAGCCCGCGTTATGACACCAGCCATCCTTCGGCCAATTACGACAGCCGTATCCAGTTCGTCATCGTTCATTACACGTCGGCCTCGCTGGAGCGCTCGCTGCAATTGCTGACCCACGGCGAGGTCAGCAGCCATTACCTGATCGGCGACGACAAGGGCGGCACCATTTACAAGCTGATGGACGAAAACCAGCGCGCCTGGCACGCCGGCGAAAGCCAATGGCAGGGCCGCACCTGGCTCAATTCCAGCTCGATCGGCATTGAAATCGTCAATCCGGGTTTCAAGGACACCCCGACCGGGCGCCTGTGGTATCCGTACAGCGAGGCGCAGATCCAATCGTTGATCGTCCTGCTCAAGGACATCAGCAAGCGCAACGACATCAGCCCGCGCCACATCATCGGCCATAGCGACATCGCGCCGCTGCGCAAGCTTGATCCGGGACCGTTGTTCCCGTGGAAACGTCTCGCTGCCGAGGGCTTGGGCATTTGGCCGAACGAACAGGCGGTTGCGCGTCAGCAGATGCTGTTCAACAGCGGCGAACTGCCAAGCATCAGCTGGTTCCAGGCACAACTGGCGCATCTGGGTTACGACACACCGCAGACCGGTGAGCTGGATGTCGCCACGCGCCATGTTCTCGCCGCATTCCAGATGCACTTCCGTCCTTCACGTTTTGACGGCACTCCGGATGCGCAAACGGCGGCGCTGTTGCTGGTACTCAATCAGACAAAATAATGACGCCCGCCCGACGGTCAGGGCGAAATTGCAATCAGCAGCTATAACTCATTGGTAATTCTTCGGATATTCCATGATGGTTGCTACCCGAGAGACGCTGCGTAGCTGGTTTTATCGCCCTTGGTTTTTGGCGATGATCGCGGCTGTCCTCAGTGCCTGCCTGCTGATCGCCGGCGGTATGTTCGTGGCGATGCGTCAGGTCGAGCAAAGCGAAAGCCAGGAAATGAACGCGCAAGGCGAGCGTTTCCTCGCCCGCCTCGAGCAATTGTTCGGCCAGTTGCGCGAAAGTCTCGACGACCTCGAAGCCCAGCCACTACGCAGTTGTGACGATGAAATGATCGCCACCCTGCAGCAAGTCACCTTCAATTATCGCTTCGTCTATGAAGCGGCTTATATGGACGCCTCGCGCATCTGCTCCAACCGTCCGCGTCAGGAAGGCCTGTCGGTGGTCCGCGCGCCGGACATCAAAGGCCCGACTTACAGCTATTGGCTGAACACCACCACTGAACCGGATGAAAACCGCGCAGCCCTGATGCTGGGTCGCGGCAACTTCCGCGTGGCCACCTCGCGCGGGCACCTGACCGACATGGTCGATCTGTCTCCCGGCAGCAGCCTGTTGGTGGTACTCGATCACGGCACCCGGGCCATCCCGGTGCTCGGCATGGCGCAAGCCTGGCCGCCCACGGAACACTGGCCACCGAAAAGCCGCGATGCCTTGCAAGTCACGCAAACCCGGCTGATCTACCGCATGCCCACCAACAACCCGGAATATCAGCTGGTGCTGATCACACCCAGGACCGGAATACATATTCCCGCTATCTGGTGGTGGATGATCCCGGCGTGTGTGCTGCTCGGCGCATTTCTGGGGTTTTTCGTTTTCCTGCTGGTGCGCCAGCGCCAGTCGCTGGACGCGGAACTTCACGGCGCGATTCGTCGAGGCGAGTTGCAGGTGCTCTATCAGCCGATCTTCGATCTCGACAGTCGCAATTGCGTCGGCGCCGAAGCATTGCTGCGCTGGCGCCGCCCGGATGGCACGCTGACCAGCCCCGATCTGTTCATCCCCATGGCGGAAAATACCGGGCAGATCCGCCAGATGACAGACTTTGTCCTCCAGCGTTTGCTGGAGCAACTGGGTCCGGTGCTGCGGGCCAATCCGCAACTGTATATCTCGGTCAACCTCGCCGCCTGCGACGTGATGGTGCCGCGCATCGGCCAGGTCATGGCGCGACTGCTTACACTGCACCGGGTGGCCGCACGGCAGATTGCCTTCGAAGTCACCGAGCGTGGCTTGATTGATGTGGTAGTGGCGCGGGAAAACCTGCAAGCGCTGCGCGATGTTGGCCATCAAGTGTTGATCGACGATTTTGGCACCGGCTATTGCAGCCTCGCCTACCTGCAAACCCTGCCGGTCGACTGCCTGAAAATCGATAAAGCCTTTATCGACGCACTCGGCCACGATGCCGCCAGCAGCGGCGTCGCCCCGCACATCATTCACATGGCTCAGGCACTGGATCTTAAGGTGATTGCCGAAGGCATCGAGCTGGAATCACAGGCCCAACTGCTCAGCAGCGAAGGCGTCAAGTTCGGTCAAGGCTGGCTGTTCGCCCATGCCCTGAGCGCAGTTCAGTTCATTGAGCTGATCACTCGCGGGCGACGTCTTGCCGGGCGGCGGATGGACGACGAAGCCTAAACAGCGAGCGCCATATAGAACTGCGTACCCTGCCCCGGCCGCGAGTAAACGCCCATGCGTCCGCCATGCAGCTGGACGATTTCCTTGCACAGCGCCAGGCCGAGTCCGGCGCCGCCCTTCTTGCGCCCGACCTGCACGAACGGCTCGAAGATCCGCCCTTGCTGGCCATAGGCAATGCCTTCGCCGTTGTCTTCGACGCTGATGATCACCCGCTCGCCATGCCGGCGTGCCTGCAGGCGGATCTGACCGTCGCGGGCGGTATGGCGCAGGGCGTTGTCGATCAGGTTATCGAGTACCCGATCGAGCTGCGTCTGATCGGCCTGCAAACGCGGCAGCGGCGCCTGCACTTCGACATTCAGGGCGATGCCCTTGGCTGCCGCCGAGTCGGCAAAGCGCAGTTGCGCCTGCTCCAGCAAATCTTCGATGGAGCACGGCGCCAACGTGAGTTTCTGCAAGCCATTCTGATAACGCGAGAAGTTGAGCAAGTCATTGATCAACTGCATCAGGCGTTGCATTTCCTCGTTCACGGTGTCGAGCAGATCAGCCTCGCGGGACTCCGCTGGAAACTTCGCCCGTTCACGGAACAGACCGAACGCCATGTGCATGCCGGTGACCGGTGTGCGCAGTTCATGGGAGGCGCGCAGGACGAATTCACTGCGCACCCGCTCGAAGGCGCGCTGCTCGGTGACATCGTGCAAGACCATCACCGCGCCGAGGATATGACCTTGCGTGTGGCTGACCGGCGTCAGACTGTAGGTCAGCAGGCGCGATTCGCCGTCGACCTCGATGGCCAGGTCTTCCGGCGCCCGCTCGAGAGTACCGCCGCGCAGAACCAGTTGCAGTTGCGCATCTAACTCTGGCCGCTCAAGCGCCGTACCCAGCCCTTGGCCGAGACGGTCATCTTCCCAACCCAGTTGCCGTTGCGCGACCGGATTGAGGTGTTCCAGATGCCCCTGACGGTCGATCATCAGCAAGCCGTCATCGATGCTGTCGAGCACCGCCTGCAAGCGTTGCTGGCCGGCGAGCAATTCGTCGACGTTGGTCGCTTGATGCTCACGCAGCGCTTCGGCCATCAGGCCGAAACGCTTGGTCAGTTGATTCATTTCCATCGCCGAGGAAATCGGCAGGGTCACTTCAAAGTTACCTTGACCGATATTGTCCGCCGCTTGCGCCAGCGCCTCGATCGGCGCGCCGAAACGCCGGGCAATCCCGTGGGCGGTGATGAAACCGATGATCAGCACTGCCAGTCCGACAAATCCCAGCAGACCGGCGATCAACAATGCCCGGTCGCGCGCTTGATGCTGGACCGCATTGATGTTGTCCAGCGCATGCTTGTGTTCGGTGATCAAACCATTGCGCAACGTATTGAAGCGCTCTCTGAGATTGGCGTTGCTGCTCAACGCAGCCGCCGGATCACGGGACACATCGAAGGCCTGAAGAAAACTCAGGTAATCCGCCTTGGCCTGACTGAAACCGTAATGGCGGCCATCACCCACCTGCTCCTGGGCAATGCCTTCATCAAGCAACTTGAGGTATTGCTGCTTGGACGCCTCGAACGCGACCGGATCGGGTTCTTCGGCGAGCATGAGGACCAGTTGATCGCCCAGGGTTTGCCGCAGTTTGAGGCCCAGATCCAGAGTGACGAAGTTGTTACGCAGCGTCATTTCCTGCGACCCGGCCATTTGCATCACGCTGACCAGCCCGAGCAACAGCCCGAGCAAGGCCACGGTGATCAAGGCGGAAATGCTCAGGAACAACCGCGTGCGCAACTTCATCGCCAGTTTCATCGTTCGGCGCTCACAGGTTGTACTGCTTGCGCTTGCGATACAGGGTCGAGGCGTCGATGCCCAGGGTTTTCGCCGCTTGATCCAGCGTACCGGCGGTGGCGAGCACCGCGCCGATATGGGCTTTCTCCAATTCATCGAGGCTCAATGCCGCACCGACTCTTGGCGCATTGTTGGCCGGTTGCTCGGCCATGCCGAGGTGACTGATTTCCACGCGCTCCTGCGGGCAGATGATGCTCGCCCGCTCGACCACGTTGCGCAGCTCACGAATATTGCCCGGCCAGCGGTAACCGAGCAGCGCCTCGCGCGCCTCATCGCTGAAGCCTCGCGCGGGACGTGCGTACTCTTTGACGAAACGGGCGAGAAAGCGGTCGGCCAGAGTCAGAATGTCCTCGGCGCGCTCGCGCAGTGGCGGCAGGTGCAGAGTGATGACATTCAGGCGATAGAGCAGGTCTTCACGGAAACGCCCGTCACGGACCATGTCTTCGAGGTTGAGGTTGGTTGCCGCCAGAATGCGTACGTCGGCGCGACGGGTGACTGGATCCCCTACCCGCTCATATTCCTTGTCTTGAATGAACCGCAGCAATTTTGGTTGCAATGTCAGGGGAAAATCGCCGATCTCATCGAGAAACAGCGTGCCACCGTCGGCCTGATTGACGCGGCCCAGCGTGCTTTCACTGGCGCCGGTAAACGCACCGCGACTGTGCCCGAACAACTCGCTTTCCATCAGTTCGGCGGTCAACGACGGGCAGTTGATGGTTACGCAGGATTTCTTCTCGCGCTTGCTCCAACCGTGAATCGCTCGGGCCAGTTCACCTTTACCGGTGCCGGACTCGCCAAGGATAAGAATGTTGGCGTCGGTGCCAGCAACCTGACGGGCAGTCTCCAGTACGACTTTCATCGCCGGGCTGTGGGAGTCGAGACCGTCCTTCGGCTTGCGGATCTCGCCTTCCAGCGCTTCGAGGCGCGCCGACAGTTGGCGCACTTCCAGTTGTTTGGCAGTGGCCAGACGCAGTTGATCAGGGCTGCATGGCTTGACCAGATAATCGGCAGCGCCGGCCTGGATCGCATCCACGGCAGTGTCGACGGCCGAATGTGCGGTGACAATCACTACGCGCATCCATGGCGCCTGAATGCGCATTTGCGCCAATACGTCGAGGCCGTTGTCTTCACCCAGACGCAAATCAAGGAAGCACAGGTCAAAGACCTGGCGTTGCAACAATGCTTCGGCCTGGGCCGCGCTGTTGGCGGTGGCCACCGTATAGCCCTCGTCTTCGAGGCAATAACGGAACGTACGCAGGATGGCGGATTCGTCGTCCACCAGCAGAATGCGGCCTTGATGCTCAGTGGCAGATTCCATTTTTCCTACGCTCCATAGTGATTGGTCTTGGGTTAGTCCCGGAAAAATCGGGCAAGTTGCATGGTTGATTCTGAACGATGCCAGCCATAGGAGGGTAGCTCTCTACTGCCTTTACGGCCAATAGGTTGATTTTGTTGGTTTTCTAAACAAATTCCGATTTGCAGGGCATTCCCTGCATACATTTCTGACATCTGCGCCCCGCTCTCAATTCCATAAGAATGAAATCTCCTACGAAAAAATCGTGCATTGCGCACGATCGCAGATGTCCCATCGTGCAGGATGCGTCGCAGGCGTTTTTTACGGTCCATCTAACATATTGATTTTATTAGATATTTTTCAATTAAAAAACTGGCATGCAGGCTGCAATACCTTACTCAGCCCGGGCAGAAATGAACTGCCCTAACCGAATAAGAGTGAGGAACCCAGGATGACTCGCCAACGTGCCGCCCAAGTGCGTATCTCGCCACTGCACATCCAGCAAGGTCTGTTTGGCGTATTGGCGCTGTTGATCACCCTGATCGCCTGCCAGCAATACCTGCGCTGGGAAAACAGCCAGCAGGCTGAGCCGTTGATTTCGATCCAGCACAACACGCAAACGCACTTCAGCGCCGTCAGCAGCAGCCAGGCCGAGAGTGCCTCGATGCGCATGATGGATGTTGATCAGCCGCAGCCACTGGATCAACTGCCACGTGAAGAACGCTGGGTTTTTTAAACAACAACTGAATTCGGGCGCGTAGCGCCGGGACACGCAACACCCCTAAATAGAGAAGTAAGGAGAATCACCATGTTGAGCTGGGCAATTACATTCTTGATCATTGCCATCATCGCTGCAGTACTGGGCTTCGGTGGTATCGCGGGCACCGCCACGGGTATCGCCAAGATTCTCTTTGTCGTGTTCCTGGTGATGTTCATCGCTTCCTTCTTCTTTGGCCGTCGCGGCCGAGGTTAACGATGAGTGCTTTAAAGACACTGGCAGCCGCCCTGCTTCTGGGCGGTAGTGCCATGGCGATGGCGGCCAATGACGGCCAGATGCGGGTCAACGAACTGTTGAGTTCCGACCCGCAGTATCGGCAGACCTGGGAAGGTGTGGTGAAGAAGGAAGAACGCCTGCCGGAATGGGTGATGAATCTCTCCGGCACGCCAGACCAACAGATGAATGCCGTAACTGAAGATGGCGACAAGTATCTGGTCGGCCCGCTCTGCGAATCCGCGGACAAGTGCCTGAATCACCGCTTGATCGTCGCATTCAGTTTCGACAAGAAAGACGCTTACGCCATGCTCGTCGATGTGCCTGAAGGACTGCCGGCCGACAAGTCGCCTACGCGACATGCCACCTACCGCTTCCTCGGCAAACCCGATCAGGGCATGCAGGATCTGCTGATGGAAACCCTGAAGAAAGATCCAAAGTGGTACTGATCTGAACATGAAGGCAGCAGCCCTGCTGCTTTCCATTGCGCCGACCTGAGGAAGGCCGACGCATGACCAAGGGGCCGGGACGTTCTGACTGTTGCAGGGTCGGAGTGACCTACGGGTACAGGGAGTGCCTGCGCAAGGGCCGGGTCAGGGTAAAAGCTGCGCCGCAGGTTCGCCGACCCACAGCGGTTCGACGGACTTGCGCTGAGCTTTGATTGAGCAAAACATTGATCCAGAGCGTCCAGCTCGTCCTTTTTATCGCCGACACTGCGCGCGAAAACATTACGCGGTGTTTCCTGGCGACCGTATATCGAGAAACAAACCTGATAAACAAGAGGACTTCTAGTCTTCCTGCGTAGGCTTTTTCCTAAATTTTTCGTCGATTTTTCTTGTTTAAAAAACAACCAACCTACGCTGTGATGGCCGGTTCACGGCACTTATGCCGGCCGAAATGTCACAATCGAACCGGTTGGGACGCCAGTTTCATTTAAAAAAGCTCATGCCGATTCGGCATAGGGTAGGCGTTTACGGCATTAGACGGCGCAACCTTGCATCGGAATAGTTGCGCCTTTTTTCGCCTGCCGAAGAGCCGTAATCACACGCTTCGGGGCACCTTATACGGAGGCAGATGCACAGACTTTTCCGCTAAAGAGCGTTCCAGTTCCTGCATGTGCCTGAGTCAAACGCAAGTAAGGGTAAAGATAATGAAGAAGGCAAAAATTAGCCTCGCCTGGCAGATCCTCATCGGTCTGGTTTTGGGTATTGCAATTGGTGCGTTGCTCAACCACTTCAGTGCCGAGAAGGCCTGGTGGATCAGCAACGTCCTGCAACCGGCAGGCGATATCTTTATCCGTCTGATCAAGATGATCGTGATTCCGATCGTCATCTCTTCCCTGATCGTCGGCATCGCCGGCGTGGGCGACGCCAAGAAGCTCGGGCGTATCGGCCTGAAGACGATCATCTATTTCGAAATCGTCACCACCATCGCCATCGTCGTCGGCCTGCTGCTGGCCAACCTGTTCCATCCGGGCACAGGCATCGACATGAGCACCCTCGGCACGGTGGACATCTCCAAGTACCAGGCGACCGCCGCCGAGGTACAGCATGAACACGCGTTCATCGAGACCATCCTCAACCTGATCCCGTCGAACATCTTCGCGGCCATGGCCCGCGGCGAAATGCTGCCGATCATCTTCTTCTCCGTGCTGTTCGGTCTCGGTCTGTCGAGCTTGCAGTCGGATCTGCGCGAGCCGCTGGTGAAGATGTTCCAGGGCGTCTCGGAAAGCATGTTCAAAGTCACCCACATGATCATGAACTATGCGCCGATCGGCGTGTTCGCACTGATCGCGGTGACCGTCGCCAACTTCGGCTTCGCCTCACTGCTGCCGCTGGCCAAACTGGTGATCCTGGTTTACGTCGCCATCGCCTTCTTCGCCTTCGTGGTGCTAGGCCTGATCGCCAAACTGTTCGGCTTCTCGGTGATCAAGCTGATGCGCATCTTCAAGGATGAGCTGGTGCTGGCCTACTCCACCGCTTCTTCGGAAACCGTGCTGCCACGCGTGATCGAGAAGATGGAAGCCTACGGCGCACCGAAAGCCATCTGCAGCTTCGTGGTACCGACCGGTTACTCGTTCAACCTCGACGGTTCGACCCTGTATCAGTCGATCGCCGCGATCTTTATCGCTCAGCTGTACGGCATCGACCTGTCGATCAGCCAGCAACTGCTGCTGGTCCTGACCCTGATGGTCACCTCCAAAGGCATCGCCGGTGTACCGGGCGTGTCCTTCGTGGTGCTGCTGGCCACCCTGGGCAGCGTTGGTATTCCGCTGGAAGGCCTGGCGTTCATCGCCGGTGTCGACCGCATCATGGACATGGCGCGTACCGCTCTGAACGTGATTGGTAACGCCCTGGCGGTACTGGTTATCGCACGTTGGGAAGGCATGTACGACGACGCCAAGGGCGAGCGCTACTGGAACTCCCTGCCGCACTGGCGCAGCAAGGAAAAACTGCCAGCAGGCGAAATCTCGAAGAACTGACACACCCCTGTAGGAGCTGCCGAAGGCTGCGATCTTTTGATCTTGCTTTTTAAAAACAAAATCAAAAGATCGCAGCCTTCGGCAGCTCCTACAGGAGATTGAGGTCAACCCGGTAAATGGGGTGGCAGCAGGTACACGCAAACCCCGGAGAAATCCGGGGTTTGTCGTTTCTGGCGACCCCGCTATCATTCGCCGCATTCTTCGGGGGATTTGACTGATGCTTAATGGCCTGTGGCTTGGCTTCTTCATCGTGGCAGCCGTGTCGGCGCTGGCGCAGTGGCTGATCGGCGGCAACGCCGGGATCTTTGCGGCGATGGTGGAAAGCATTTTCGCCATGGCCAAGCTCTCGGTCGAAGTCATGGTGCTGCTGTTCGGCACCCTCACCCTGTGGCTGGGCTTCCTGCGCATTGCCGAGAAAGCCGGGATCGTCGAATGGCTGGCTAAGGTGCTCGGCCCGCTGTTTCTGCGGCTGATGCCGGAAGTCCCGGCCGGCCACCCTGCCCTTGGCCTGATCACCCTGAACTTCGCCGCCAACGGCCTCGGTCTCGACAATGCCGCGACGCCGATCGGCCTGAAAGCCATGAAGGCGCTGCAAGAGCTCAATCCCAGCGCCACCATCGCCAGTAATGCGCAAATCCTCTTCCTGGTGCTCAACGCCTCCTCCCTGACCCTGCTGCCGGTGACAATCTTCATGTACCGCGCCCAGCAAGGCGCGCCGGATCCGACGCTGGTATTCCTGCCAATTCTGCTGGCGACCAGTTGCTCGACGATTGTCGGCTTCCTCTCGGTGGCGTTCATGCAACGGCTGCGGATCTGGGATCCGGTGGTGTTGGCCTATTTGATTCCCGGTGCGTTGATCCTCGGTGGTTTCATGGCGCTGCTCGGTACGCTTTCGGCCACTGCTTTGGCGGGATTGTCGTCGATCCTCGGCAATCTCACGCTGTTCGGGTTGATCATGCTGTTCTTGCTGATCGGCGCGTTAAAGAAAGTGAAGGTTTACGAGGCGTTCGTTGAAGGCGCCAAAGAAGGCTTCGACGTCGCGAAAAATCTGCTGCCGTATCTGGTGGCCATGCTTTGTGCGGTGGGCGTATTGCGCGCGTCCGGCGCACTGGATTTCGGGCTGGACGGTATTCGTCATCTGGTCGAGTGGGCCGGCTGGGACACGCGCTTTGTCGATGCGTTGCCGACGGCGATGGTCAAACCGTTCTCCGGCAGCGCGGCGCGGGCGATGCTCATCGAAACAATGAAGTCCTCGGGCGTCGACAGCTTCCCGGCACTGGTCGCGGCGACGATTCAGGGCAGTACCGAGACAACGTTCTATGTGCTGGCGGTGTATTTCGGCGCGGTGGGTATTCAGCGGGCGCGGCACGCTGTTGGCTGTGCGTTGCTGGCGGAATTTGCTGGTGTGGTCGGGGCTATCTTCGTCTGCTACTGGTTCTTCGGCTGATAGATAACCCTGTGGGAGCTGGCTTGCCAGCGATAAGGGCAGCACATCCAGAATCTCTGGTGACTGACACACCGCCATCGCGGGCAAGCCCGCTCCCACAGGGATTGTGTTGGGCTTAGAGTTTCGGGGGAGTCAGTTTCTGTCCTTGGTCGACAGCCCACGCGACGACTTTCGCGGTCAGGCGATCACTGGCCTGACCAAACCCGGCGACCACCGCCGGCACCTGCACATCGCTCAACGGCTGGCGCTCCTCAAAGCGGCGGCTGGCCAGAATGCGCTGGTCATAGCCGCGCACCAGCAATGCATCAACCCGCACCACGACACTGGCCTGCGAGCCCTGATATTCAGTCTGAAACGCCTGCAAATTCCCGCCCAATTCCAGATCCGCAGCAAAGTTGCTGTCATCGGTACTCAGCAACGTCACCCGACCATCACGCGCAAACCCGTCCAATAGCCGATTGCGCACCAGCACCGGCGCCGGATCACTCCAGCGCGAGCCTTTGTAGCTGCTGATCACATCGCCCTGTGGAATCACCGCAATCGTCGGCCGGTTCAACGCTTCGCTGGCCTGTAACTTGTTCAGCCGCAGCGACCAATGCTGAGTCGTCGCCGGACTGGCCGAGGCGGGCGTTTGGGCGGTTGGCAGGCGATAGACATCCGATGGCTCGGCCTGAGGCAGAATCGAACATGAGCTGATCAAGGTGAAGCCGGCGAAAAGGGCAAGTCGAGTCAGCTTCATGGCGTGAATTCCTTGTTCTTGTCACGGCCCAGCAGGTAACCGCTGGGGTTGGCCTCGAGGCGTTGGGAGATGGCGCGCAACGAAGTCAGCGTCTCGCGCAGTTCGCGGATCGCCGGGGCCAGGCCGTTGAGGCCCTGCATGCCGTTATCGAGGGAGTTTTCGTTTTTGCTCAGCAACGTGCTGATGGTTGTTGTGCTTTGCTCCAGCGACTTCATCGCTTGCTCGGCGCTACCCAGCGCTTGCTTGCCCTGATCGTTGATCAAGCCGTTGGCGTTGCGCATCAGCAGCGAGGTCTGTTCGAGCATGCTGCCAGCCTGTTTGCCGACCGTCGCCAGTTGCTGCATGGCTTGCTTGATGTCACCGCGCTGATCATTGATGGTGCCAGTGGTTTGCTCCAGATGCGCGAGGGTCTTGCTGACGCGCTCGACGTTTTCGGCGGAAAACATCTGGTTGGCATTCTGCAGCAGCGCGGTAATGCCGGACATCAAATCGTTGCTGTCATTGAGCAGCCGCGAGATAGGCGAGGGCGAGGCGACGATGGTTGGCAGATTGCCGTCGTGGCCACGCAACTGCGGACTCTCGGGCGTGCCACCGCTGAGCTGGATGAGCGATGTGCCAGTGATCCCGGCCAGTGCCAGTTTGGCCTGCGTGTCTTCTTTGACTGGCGTATCACCCGCCAGGCGAATCCGCGCCAGCACCCGTCGCGGATCTTTCGGATCAAGGCGCAGGGTGATCACATCGCCGACCTTGATCCCGCTGTACTGCACCGGGCTGCCCTTGGACAGACCGGTGACCGCCTCGTTGAAGACAATCTCGTAATCCTTGAACTCGGTGTCGACGCTGGACTTGGCCAGCCATAGGCCGAAGAGCAGGGCGCCTGCCACGACAATCACTGAGAACAGGCCGATCAACACATGATGGGCTCGGGTTTCCATGTCAGACCTCGTTGAGCAATTTGGCGGCGTCCAGCGCCGAGCGGCCGCGCGGGCCATGGAAGTATTCGTGAATCCACGCGTCGTCGGTTTCCGAAACAACGTCGATCGGGCCGGCAACCAGCACCTTCTTCTGCGCCAGCACGGCCACGCGGTCGGTGATGGTGTAGAGCGTGTCGAGGTCGTGGGTCACCAGAAATACGCTCAGACCCAACGCATCGCGCAGGGTCAGAATCAGTTGATCGAACTGCGCCGCGCCAATCGGATCGAGGCCGGCAGTCGGTTCGTCGAGAAACAGTATGTCCGGATCCAGCGCCAGGGCCCGGGCCAACGCCGCACGCTTGATCATGCCGCCGGACAGCGATGCCGGGTATTTGTCCGCCGCCGACAGCGGCAGTCCGGCCAGTGCCAGCTTCACTGCCGCCAGGTGCTCGGCGTCGTTGCGGCTGAGGCCGGCGTGCTCGATGAGGGGCAGGGCGACGTTCTCGGTGACGGTCAGCGAGGAGAACAGCGCGCCTTTCTGGAACAGCACGCCGAAGCGCCGTTCGACCAACGAGCGCTCATGCTCGGACAGGCTCGGCAGGTTCTTGCCGAACACTTTGACCATGCCTTCGCTGGGCCGGCGCAAACCGACAATGCTGCGCAACAGCACCGATTTGCCGCTGCCGGAACCGCCGACCACGGCGAGGATTTCGCCTTTGTACAAATCCAGATCGAGGTTCTCGTGCACGCTCTGACTGCCGAAGCGATTGCACAGGCGACGAACCTCGATCACCGCCTCCGAGGGCGCGCGGGGTAGACGACTCACCAGCCCATCTCCATGAAGAACAGCGCGGCCACCGCGTCGAGCACGATCACCACGAAAATCGATTGGACCACGGCCGACGTGGTGTGGGCGCCGACCGATTCAGCGCTGCCGCTGACCTTGAAACCTTCGAGGCAACCAATCGCGGCAATCAGGAAAGCAAAGACCGGCGCCTTCACCAAACCCACCAGAAAATGCTGGATGCCGATGTCCGATTGCAGCAGTGACAGGAACATCGCCGGCGAAATATCCAGCGACACCGCGCAGACCACGCCGCCGCCGATGATCCCGCAGAGCATGGCGAGAAAGGTCAGCATCGGCAGCGCCACCAGCATCGCCAGCACACGCGGCACCACCAGCAACTCCATCGGGTCGAGGCCGAGGGTGCGGATCGCGTCGATTTCTTCGTTGGCCTTCATCGAGCCGATCTGCGCGGTGAAGGCACTCGCGGTGCGACCGGCCATCAGGATCGCTGTGAGCAGCACGCCGAACTCACGCAAAAACGAGAAGCCCACCAGGTCCACAGTAAAAATCGTCGCGCCAAAACTGGCCAGCACCGTCGCCCCGAGAAACGCCACCACCGCGCCGACCAGAAAGGTCAGCAGCGCCACGATCGGCGCGGCGTCGAGACCGGTCTGCTCGATGTGCGCGATCATCGGCGTGATGCGCCAACGCTTGGGCCGGAACAGGCCACGGGCGATGGTTTCCAGGATCAGGCCGATGAAACCCAGCACTTGCAGGGTATCTTGCCAGACCGTTTCCACGGCGCGGCCGATCCGGGTCAGCAGTTGCACGCTGACGCTGACTTCCGCCTCCTTGATCGGCACGCAGAAATCCGTCATCGACTGATACACGGTTTGCAGCAGCGCACGGTCGGCGGAGGAGAGCGTGCAATCGGGATGTTCGGCGGATTTGCCGAGACGCTCAGAGCCGAGCAGTTCGACCAGCAGCGATGCACCCGCGGTGTCGAGGGCGCCTAGGCTATTCAGATCAATCGGCGTGTTGGCGTCGTACTGGCCGTGGAGCTTTTCGCTCAGCGTCTTCAGCTCGGCGTAATGGGCAAGCGTCCAGTCCCCGGTAACCCGCAGGCGGGCAGGGCTGATCGATGTGTCCAGTTGGGCATTGCCGCTGATCGAGCTGCTGGTCATAAGCTCCGTGCTTGTTCGGCCTTTATGCGAACTAACGTAATAGCACGAACCGGGTTACTTTTCTTTGATCGCTGTGCTGTCCGTGACTTCGAAGCGCAGTACGCCGATCACCTGGCCATCCTCGGTCAGCACGCGCACCTGCCACTTGCCCGCCGGATTGCCGGGGAAGTTCTGCTTGTGCGTCCACGCCCGGTAGCCTTCCTTGCGCCCGCCGTGGATATCGAGGGCGATGCGGTCGACCTCTTTGCCGTTGAACTGCCAGACGTGGTAAATCCGCTCATCGAGCCCGCGCGGCGCGTTGATTGCGGTGTAGGCATAAAGGCCATCGCCACGAATCTGCTCGGCGCTGACCGTTTCGAGGCTGGCGCCGGGGGTGCGATCCTGCATTTGCGTGCTGATCGCCACGTCGGTCATCCACAGCGTCGCTGGCGGCACCCACGAACGCAGCGCCCAACCGACGCCACCGATGCCAACGGTGATGCACAGAATCGCCAAGGCATTGCGCAGCGTGCGGATCGGGAAGATTGACGCCAGGCTCGGGAACGACAACAACACGGCAATGCCCAGCGCCCATTTGAAACTCTGCGCGGTGGTCAGATGCATGATCACCGGCAACGCGGTGAGCAGGGCGGCAAACAGGGTCAGCGTGTGCAGCGCGAGAAACGCCCAGCGCCGTGGCGCCAGCCATTTGTAATAGAGCGGATCGACGATCGAGATCAGTGCCGCCACGCTGAGCAGGCCGGTGAAGAACAACTGGCCGCTGTTCCACGTGGTGGTGATGAAGAAGAACGGCAGAACGAAAAACAGGCTTTCCTGGTGGATCATCTGCGTGGCGTAACGCAGCAGCGGCTGGGGAATCTCGCGTTTGAACACGCGGGTGAAAAGGCCGGTGAGGGTGTTTTCCAGCATCAGCCAGATCCAGCTGAGCAGCATGATCACGGTGATCCAGCTCGCCAGCCCTTGCTGACGATCGACCATGATGAAACTGCCGACCCCGGAGATGAAACCGCCAAGCGCAATGACCCCGGGATAGCGCTTCATCAGTTCGAGAATGCGCTGGATCAGGAGCTGTATTTTCGGCATTTGGGCAGTTCACGACTTGAGGGGGAAAAACCTCGACAGAGTAGCGCCCGCCGGGCGTTGTGGCGAGGCTGCCGGTCACTTATTCGGTGCATTTCAGGGCCTCAAAAGATCGCGGCCTTCGGCAGCTCCTACATTTGGAACGCAATCCCCTGTAGGAGCTGCCGAAGGCAGCGATCTTTTGATCTTCAACCCCGCTTGCGGTGCAAACGCCATCCGATCAGGATCAACAACACCAGACCCAAGCCACCCGCACTCAACCACAACACCTGATCATCACTGATCAATGGCTTCTCGATCCGCAGATACCCCGGTTGCAACAGCAACTCGCGCATGGCTTTGTTCGCCGCTTCCAGCGTCACGCCCTGCAGCTCCCGCGCCGGGTTGGCGAAGCGGCCATCCTCGTAATCGCCCAGCGCACTCCAGTAATAATCCGCCATCGCGCTATTACCCTGCACCGCCCAGGCCTGATGGGCGATGGACGCCTGTTTGATCCGCGCAAAGGTATCCGCGTCGAGGCCGTTTTTCAGCAGGTCAGCCTTGAGGTCTTCCAGCACTTGTATGGCTTCGTCGACATCGTCGCGATCCAGATCGGCATTCAGGCTCATGAAACCGACACCGCCAAACACTTCACGCTCGGCCCAAGGTCCATACGACAAGCCGTGATTGAGGCGAATCTGTCGGTACAGCGCCCAGTCGAGGTAATCCTTGAGAATGTCGAAGGTCTGATCGTATTGATCATCGATCACCGGTTCCGGCACCAGCCAGTGCAGCTTGGCGCTGTCGCCCATAAAGCCACGGGTGAGGGTGCGCTCATGGGCAGCGCTGGTGCTGATGTCCGGCAGTGCACGGTGCTCGCTCGGCTCAACCGCTTCGAGCGAGCCCCAAGTGCGTTCCAGGTAGGCCGGCAGCAGTTTGTCGAGTTCACCGACGACGATCAGGGTCATGTTGTTCGGCGCGTACCAGGCCTTGCGCACCTTCTCCAGTTGCGCCTGGGTCAAGTGATCGACTTCGGCGCGTTGCGGGCATTTCAGGCCCAGCTCGACGGCGAGTTGATTGCTCGCGGTGTGACCCAGGTCCTGACGATCGAGGAAGCGTTGCAGGCGCGTGTAATGGCCGCCGTCTTCACGTTCGACCACGCGTTTGGCGGCATTGATAGCGTTGTCGTCAATGCGTGTTTGCGTGAGCAGAGCGAGCAGCAGGTCGAGGACCTTGCGCTGATTCTTCGCCGGCGCTTCGATGACGAACGTGGTGTCGGCGTTGCTGGTAAAGGCATTCCAGTCACCGCCCAGTGCTTGCATGCGCTCCTCTAAACCGCCTTCGCCAGTGGCGTCGATGCCGCTGAACAGCAGATGCTCGAGCAGGTGCGGCAGCTCTTTTTCGTCGCAATCGAAATCATCGAGGCCAACGCCAACCACCAAGCGGATCGCCACATGCCCGCGTTCGGTGCCGGGTTTGAGCAGCAACTGCAAACCGTTGGGCAGCGCATAGCCTTCGACCTGAAAACGATCCAGGGCAAAGGCGGGCAGGGAACCGAGCAACAGACAGGCGAACAACAGGCAACGCATAACAGGCTTCCATACGGCTGATTTGGAGATCCGTGTCGTCAGTCAGCGCCCCATCGCTGGCAAGCCAGCTCCCACAAGGATTTACGGTGCTCACAAAACCCTGTGGGAGCTGGCTTGCCAGCGATGGGGCCCTTGAGACTGAACTCTGTGTTACTGACTGACCCTGGCCCCAGACGTTCAAGGCGAATGCGTAATGTCGGCAATATCATCCGCCGCCAGCGCTCCGGTGTCCGCCGTTTCCAGCACCACATACGCACTGCCGCAAAACAGTGAATTCAAGCGTTTCATGTCGGCAATCAACTCCAGATGCAACGAACTGGTTTCCAGACTCTGGACGATCTTGCGTTGTAAACGGCTGACATGCGCATGAGCCAAACGGCGTTCCTGTGCGCGAAAACGGCGCTTCTCGCGCAGTAGCTGACGGGCGCTTTCGCGGTCACCACTGAGAAACACCGACAGCCCCAAACGCAGATTAGCGATCAATTGCTGCTGCAATCCGGCCAGATCCTCCAGTCCTTCTTCGGAAAACGAGCGGCGTTGCGAAGTCTTCTGCTGCTGGATCTTGCGCAGCATGCGTTCGATCAGGTCGGCGGCCAGTTTCAGGTTGATCGCCAGCTCGATGATTTCGGCCCAGCGCCTGCTGTCCTGTTCGCCAAGGTCCTCGCGGGGCATTTGCGCAAGGTACAGCTTGATCGCGCTGTACAACGCTTCGATGTCGTCGGTCATCCGCCGGATTTCCTGTGTCACCGCCGTCTGCTTGCCGCGCAGCACATCAAGGGTGGCATCGAGCATGTTGTCGAGCAGATCGCCCATGCGCAGGGTTTCCCGCGCGGCATTGGCCAGGGCCAGGCTTGGCGTGACCAGCGCGGTGGCGTCGAGGTGACGCGGTTTGGCAGTGCCGTTGACCTCAGGTCGCTCCGGCAGCAGCCAGGCGCACAGACGCGCCATCGGCCCGACGCTGGGCAGCAGAATCAGGCAGCGCACGGTGTTGTACAGCAGGTGAAAACCGATGACCATTTCCTGCGGACTGAAATCGAGGCTGTCGATCCAGTGCACCAGCGGATCGAGCACCGGAATGATCAGCAGCAGGCCGATCAGTTTGTACAACAGACTGCCCAGCGCCACTTGCCGGCCGGCGGCGTTCTGCATGCTGGTGCTCATGAAGGCGAGAATGCCGCTGCCGATGTTGGCGCCGATTACCAGACCGATCGCCACCGGCAGACTGATCACACTGGCGCCGGCGAGGGTCGCGGTCAGCAGCACGGCAGCGAGGCTGGAGTAGGAAATCATCGCGAACAAGGCGCCAACCAAGGCGTCGAGGAGGATGTCGCCGGTCAGCGAGGCGAAAATCACCTTCACGCCTTGCGCATGGGTGAT
Organism: Pseudomonas sp. B33.4; assembly: GCF_034555375.1. Classification (NCBI taxonomy): domain Bacteria; kingdom Pseudomonadati; phylum Pseudomonadota; class Gammaproteobacteria; order Pseudomonadales; family Pseudomonadaceae; genus Pseudomonas; species Pseudomonas sp. B33.4. The sequence continues at coordinate 31,003 of NZ_CP140706.1, read as the reverse complement.
TGGCGCGGCGGCCTCAACGATCAATTGCAGCGCCAGAATGATCAGCCCCAGCCCGATGGCCACCCGGCCCATCTGCCCGAGCCGCGTCTGTTTGCGCGACAGAAAGAAAATCACCCCGAGAAAAATCAGCAGCGGCGACAGCCACGACAAGTCGAACGTCAGCACCCGCGCCATCAGCGCGGTACCGACGTCGGCGCCGAGCATGGTCGCCAGCGCCGGGGTCAGCGCCATCAGGCCTTGGCCGACGAATGAGGTCACGAGCATGGCGGTGGCGTTGCTGCTCTGCACCATCGCAGTGACGACGATGCCAGCGACAAAGGCCAGCCAGCGCTTGGACATGTTCTGGCCGATCACATGGCGCAGGTTGGTGCCGTACACACGCAGGATGCCGGTTCGGACGATGTGCGTGCCCCAGATCAGCAGGGCCACGGCGGAAAGCAGATTGAGCAGGGTGAGCATACAAACCCCCTGTAATAGCAGCGCCCCAGCGGGGCAAGTGGACGGTACCGCGCGTTTTCTACGTTCTGATAATTAAGCTGTAGTTGGCTAACGGTCTGGGCGCCAGCATTGCACAGCTAAAGTGTGGATTGAAACAAAAGTGTCATGAAAAGCGCTTCATGCACCCACCTGAATCCACCACAAACAAATGTAGGAGTGAGCCTGCTCGCGATAGGGCCATCAGCCTCAACATTGATGTTGACTGACAGACCGCTATCGCGAGCAGGCTCACTCCTACAAGGGGTATTGCGTGCGTCTGGACTACCGGGTTATTGGCCCGGGATGTCCTTGCGCAGCTTCACCGGGTCCTGCTGCTGTTTTTTCTTGGCCATCGCGCCGCGCAGTTTGATGTTGATCGCTTCCACCGCCAGCGAGAACGCCATGGCGAAATAGACGTAGCCTTTCGGCACGTGCACGTCGAACGACTCGGCAATCAGCACGGTACCGACCACCAGCAGGAACGACAGCGCCAGCATCTTCAGCGACGGGTGCTTGTCGATGAACTCGCTGATCTTGCCCGAGGCCAGCATCATCACCAGCACCGCCACGACAATCGCCGCGACCATCACCGGCACATGGGAAACCATACCCACCGCCGTGATCACCGAATCCAGCGAGAAGACGATGTCGATGATCGCGATCTGGATGATGGTGTAGAGAAAGTTGCCGCCCTTGCCGCCAGGCGTGTCGTCGCTTTCGTCTTCGCCTTCCAGCGCGTGGTACATCTCTTGCGAGCTCTTCCACAGCAGGAACAGGCCACCGAAGAACAGGATCAGGTCGCGACCGGAAATGCCCTGGCCGAACACTTCGAACAGGTCAGCGGTGAGGCGCATGACCCAGGTGATCGACAGCAGCAACAGGATGCGCGTGATCATGGCCAGGCCAAGACCGAAGATCCGGGTGCGCTGCTGCATGTGTTTAGGCATGCGGCTGACCAGGATCGAAATCATGATGATGTTATCGATGCCGAGGACGATTTCCAGGGCGGTCAGGGTGAAGAAGGCAACCCAGATTTCGGGGTTGGTCAGCCATTCCATGTGTATTCCTTTGAGCGATTGTTAAACCGAAAAAGGTCCGGGCTTCAAACCGCGAAGCCAGGACCCGAAACGGTGAGTCTTGGGCTTATAGAGTGCTGAACACCGGGAAAGTCCCCAACAGCAGTGCAGCAATCAGGATGCAGATACAAACCAGGATCGCCCATTTCAGGGTGAAACGCTGGTGGTCACCGAAATCAATGCCGGCCAGGGCCACCAACAGATACGTCGATGGCACCAACGGGCTCAGCAAGTGGACGGGCTGACCGACGATCGAGGCACGGGCCATTTCCACTGCAGTGATCCCATAGTGGCTGGCGGCTTCGGCCAACACCGGCAACACGCCATAGTAGAACGCATCGTTGGACATGAAGAAGGTGAACGGCATGCTCACCAGCGCCGTGATCACGGCCAGATACGGGCCGAGGAAATCCGGGATCACCGCCAACAGGCTCTTCGACATCGCATCAACCATGCCGGTGCCACTCAGGATACCGGTGAAGATACCTGCCGCAAAGATCAGCCCGACCACTGCCAGCACGCTACCGGCGTGAGCCGCAACGCGATCCTTCTGCATCTGCAGGCAAGGGTAGTTGACGATCATGGCAATACTGAACGCGACCATGAACAGTACCGGCAGCGGCAACAGGCCGGCGATCAGCGTGCACATCAGGCCGAAGGTCAGGGCGCCGTTGAACCAGATCAGTTTCGGACGGCGAGCATCCGGGAACTGCGACACGCTGATTTCGCTGTGATCGATCTCGTCGCCGACCAGATGCAGCTCACCCAGACGCGCACGTTCACGTTTACCGTAGAAATAAGCGATGAGCAGAATCGCCACCACACCCGCGGCCATGGCCGGGATCATCGGCACGAAAATGTCCGACGGATCGACATGCAGCGCACTCGCCGCACGGGCAGTCGGGCCGCCCCACGGGGTCATGTTCATCACACCGCCGGCGAGGATGATCAGACCGGCCATGATCCGCGGGCTCATGCCGATGCGGCTGTACAGCGGCAGCATGGCGGCCACGCAGATCATGTAAGTGGTCGCGCCGTCACCATCGAGGGAAACGACGAGCGCCAGTACGGCGGTGCCGACCGAAACCTTCAGCGGGTCGCCCTTGACCAGTTTGAGGATCTTGCGCACGGCCGGGTCGAACAGGCCGGAGTCGATCATCAAGGCGAAATAGAGAATGGCGAACATCAGCATCACGCCTGTCGGCGCCAGCTTGGTAATGCCTTCGAGCATCATCGGGCCGATCTTCGGTGCAAAACCACCGAACAGCGCAAACAGGATCGGGATGATGATCAGAGCGATCAGCGCGGACAGGCGCTTGGTCATGATCAGGAACATGAACGTGATGACCATGGCGAAGCCAAGGAAAGTCAGCATGGGAATACTCCAGGCGTAGCGCGGCTAGTTAAATGAGCGGATCGGGCCGATCAGCGCAGAACGGGAAGCACGAGACATACGGGCGGAGTTGAAGCGAGGAGGCGGGCTACAGAGGACATCAGAATCACCATTGTTGTTGTTAATTGGGCCGTTCGTGCGAGGTATCACACGCGTTGGCCAACCGGTCTGTTGCCGGAAGTGGAGGCGATCCTAATCGGGGAAGCTTTCAGCTACCTTTCGCTGGCGAAAGCTTTGAATGAACGGTCAACCGGCCGTCGGATGCGAACTAAAGTCAATGAACACGGGAAGGAGGGCTTGGATCATGAGCCAATTGCACAGCGGCGGCTGCCATTGTGGACACATTCGTTATCAGTTCAGCGGGAGGCTGCACGATATCGCCCATTGCCATTGTTCGATCTGCCGCAAGGTAAGCGGCGGGATTGTGACGACGTGGATCACCGTGCCGGCGGCGAGTTTCCAGTGGTTGGCGGGTACGCCGTCGCGGTATGACTCGTCGCAGGGTTGCACGCGGTTCTTCTGCCCGAACTGCGGCGCGCAAGTGGCGCTGGTGACGTTGCTCAGCCCTGAAAGCATCGATGTGACCATCGCCACCCTTGATCACCCGGAACTCGCGCCCGCCGAACGACACATCTGGACCGACAGCCAACTGCCTTGGCTGCATCTGGACGAACAACTGCCGAGTGAAGCCGAAGAAACCATTTGATCAAAAAATAGACAGGTCCAGCGGTCGCACGGCGCCCATCCAGATCGCGTGCTCGGTATGGTCGAGCAAGTCATCGCCAGTGTCCGGGTGCAGGAACACCACCAGACCTTTGCGATTCAGCGCCAACCACGGCAACACCTCGCCGATCAACTCAGAGCCGAAGGCCAACTGGCAGCTCCAGTCCGGGTGCGGCCCAACCGGTCGCTCATGAACACGGCCCATTTTCAATGGAAACAACTGCGCGGCCTGTTCGCACACGGCCCGCGCCAGCTCGATGGTGCTGGCGTCGAAATAGACGTGGGCGTGGTAGCCCTTGATCGCTTGCATCACAAACCCTCGGCAATCGGTTCGAACCCTCGGCGTTGCCCGTATGTCACACGCCATACAAGGGACAAGAAAAGGGATCAGCCATGAAAAATGCCGAAACCCCGGCGGTAAAAGTGGTGCTCTATGGTGCCATGAGTAGCCTGGGCAGCGCGTTGATGGCTGAACTGCTGCGACGTCAGCACGAAGTCATCGCCATTCTCGACGATTTGACCGCACTCGCACCGCGTCCAGGGTTGCGTACCAAAACCGGGGATTTGTTCGACTCGGAGCGGGTCAATCAGAGCGTGGCCGGTAGTTCGGCGGTCATCTGTTTACTGGATGCGCCGGGGTTGCCGTTCAGTAGCGATCAGGTTGAACGGGCCGTCGTGCTCGGGCCGGTCGAGCAGGTGCTGGCCGTCGATGCGTTGATCGATGGTCTGCAAGCGGCCAATGTGTCGCGGCTGTTTCTGGTGGGCGACTTCGCCGTGCTCGATGAGCCGGATGTCGATGATCGCCTGCAACGTCATGCCGCCGAAGAAATCCGTGAAGCCGTGCAAAGCAGCCCGCTGCACTGGACGCTGGTCAATGCTCCGCACGGCGTGGCCGGGCTGACGATTGAGCATTTCAGTCAGGTCGGCGGCAATCTGGAGCCAGGCTTGGCGGAACCGCTGGAACGGCTGAATCGCGTGGCGGTAGGGATTGCTGATGAGCTGCGGTTGAATTTGCACGTGGGTCAACACGTCAATTTCATCGCCGCCACAGATCCCTCGTAGGAGCTGCCGAAGGCTGCGATCTTTTGATCTTCAAACCGCAATCGAAGGCAGCGCCAACCCGTTCAGGGATTCGGCGCTGCTCGCCTGCTCCACCATCAACCAATCGACAAACTGTTGAATCAACGCACCTCGACGTTTGCGCTGCGGCAACACCACGTAATACCCCAGCCGCGACAGCGTCGTTTCAGCAAGCGGCCGGCACAACAAACCTTGCGTCAGCAAGTTATCCACAAGGTGCCGCCAGCCAATCGCCACGCCTTGCCCGCCAATCGCCGCTTGAATCAACAAGGTGTAATTGTCGAAGCGCAATTGCCCCGGCGCTGGCGCAGTGGTGATGCCGAGTTGGCGAAACAGACCACTCCAGTCGAACCAGTTGCTGCTGTTTTCGCCCCGCAGGTGCAGCAATGGAAACTCCAGCAACGCCTGGGCGGGCAAGGGCAGGGCACAGTCCTTGAGCAACTGCGGACTGCACACCGGGAACACTTCTTCGCTGAACAACCAGTGACTCTCGCCCTGCTTGAAACGCCCATCGCCGAACAGAATCGCTACATCGATATCCGTACGCAGCATGTTGTGGTTGCGCTCGCTGGTGACGAGGCTGACATCAACATGAGGATTGGCTTCGTGAAAGCGGTGCAAGCGCGGCATCAACCAATACGCAGCGAAGGCAAAGTCGGTGGCAACTTGCAGGACTTCATGTTGCTGTTGCGTGCTGATTGCGCTCAATCCTGCATCGATATTCTGCAAACCGAGGGTAACTTGCGCGAACAGGATCGCGCCGACTTCCGTCAATTCGATGCCTCGGTAGATCCGATCAAACAGCCGCGCGCCGAGCTGTTCTTCCAGGCGTTTGATCTGCTGGCTGATTGCCGGTTGCGTGGTGCCCAGCTCTACCGCCGCCGCAGTAAAACTACGATGTCGCGCGGCGGCCTCGAAGGCGCGCAGCAGGTCGAGCGACAGATCACCCAAGGCTTCATACATAAGCTGTGCTTATCCTAGTCATTGCCCGGCGCGGGCTTTACCCGACAGAGCATGGACTCCATGCTCGATCGCAGCAATGTCGCATAAATATTCACTATGGAATGCCGCGATCACATGAAGCGCAAGAATATTCTTTTCATCATGGCCGATCAGATGGCCGCGCCAATGTTGCCGTTCTACGGCCCTTCGCCGATCAAACTGCCGAACCTCTCGCGCCTCGCCGAACAAGGCGTGGTGTTCGACGCCGCTTACTGCAACAGCCCGTTGTGCGCGCCGTCGCGTTTTACTCTGGTCAGCGGCCAGTTGCCGAGCAAGATCGGCGCTTATGACAACGCCGCCGATTTCCCTGCCGATGTTCCAACCTATGCCCATTATCTGCGCCGCCTCGGCTACCGCACTGCGCTGTCCGGGAAAATGCATTTCTGCGGCCCTGATCAGTTGCACGGTTACGAAGAACGCCTGACCAGCGACATTTACCCCGCCGACTACGGTTGGGCGGTGAATTGGGACGAGCCCAACGTGCGCCCGACCTGGTATCACAACATGTCGTCGGTATTGCAGGCGGGGCCATGCGTGCGCACCAACCAACTCGATTTCGACGAAGAGGTGGTGTTCAAGGCGCAGCAATATTTGTTCGATCACATTCGCGAGGATGGCGATCAGCCGTTCTGCCTGACGGTGTCGATGACTCACCCGCACGATCCGTACACCATTCCCAAAGCTTTCTGGGATTTGTACGACGACGCTGATATCCCGCTGCCTACAACCCCGGATCAACACGAACTCGACCCGCACTCCCAGCGCCTGCTCAAGGTTTACGACTTGTGGGATAAACCGCTGCCTGTGGATAAGATTCGCGATGCGCGTCGGGCGTATTTCGGTGCATGTAGCTATATCGACGCCAACGTCGGCAAACTTCTGCAAACCCTCGAAGAAACCGGGCTGATCGACGACACCATCATTGTCTTCTCCGGCGACCACGGCGACATGCTTGGCGAGAAAGGCCTCTGGTACAAAATGCACTGGTACGAAATGGCAGCCCGTGTGCCGCTGTTGATCAGTGCGCCGGGGCAGTTTGAGTCAGGCCGCGTCAGCGCTGCCGTGTCGACCGCCGACCTGCTGCCGACATTTGTTGAACTGGCCGGCGGTACGCTGGAACCGGGCTTGCCGCTGGACGGCCGCTCACTGGTTTCACACCTGCAAGGGCAGGGCGGTCATGACGAAGTGTTTGGCGAATACATGGCCGAAGGCACCATCAGCCCATTGATGATGATCCGTCGCGGCGCCTACAAATTTATCTACAGTGAAAGCGACCCTTGCCTACTCTTCGACGTAGACAACGATCCGCGCGAATTGGAAGAACTCAGTGAATCGCCACAACATCGCCAGCTGTTCGACGATTTTCTCGCCGAAGCGCGCGGCAAGTGGGACATTCCGGCGATTCACCAGGAAGTACTGGCCAGTCAACGCCGCCGCCGTTTTGTCGCCGACGCGTTAACCATCGGCAAGCTGAAGAGCTGGGATCACCAGCCGCTGGTCGACGCCAGTCAGCAGTACATGCGCAACCACATCGACCTCGATGATCTGGAACGCAAAGCACGTTATCCACAACCCTGCCAAAACCAATAATGTTAAGGGGAAGTCCATGCGCAAGTTATCCACAGTAGTGACGGTTGGCCTGATCGCGTTGAGCAGCACTTCGGCCTTCGCCGAGCAGAGCTGCGACACGGTGAAAATGGCTGATCCGGGCTGGAGCGACATTGCCGCGACCAACGCCATCACCGGGTTTCTGCTGGACGGCATGGGCTACAAGGCCAAGGTCGACACCCTCGCGGTGCCGATCACCTTTGGCGGTTTGAAGGATGGCCAGGTGGATGTCTTCCTCGGCAACTGGATGCCGGCGCAGCAGGGCTTCTACGACAAGTTCGTCGCCACCGGCGATGTCACGCAACTGGCGAAAAACCTCGATGGCACCGAGTTCACCCTCGCCGTGCCGGATTACGTATGGGACGCCGGTGTGCATAACTTTGCCGACCTGAACAAATACGCCGACAAGTTCGAGCGCAAGATCTACGGCATCGGCTCCGGCGCGCCGGCGAACATCTCGCTTCAGGAAATCATCAAGAAGAACGACTTCGACATGGGCCAGTGGAAGCTGATCGAGTCCAGCGAACAGGCGATGCTGGCGGAAGTGTCGCGGGCGATGAAGAAGCAGAAGTTCGTCACCTTCCTCGGCTGGACCCCGCACCCGATGAACGTGCAGCTGAAAATGCATTACCTGAAGGGTGGCGAGAAATACTTTGGCGACACCGGCAGCGTGTTTACGCTGACGCGCAAGGGTTACGCCGAGGCCTGTCCGAATGTGGGTAAATTGCTGACCAATCTGTCGTTCACTCAGGAGATGGAGAACAGCATCATGGCTGAGGTGGTGAACAAGAAGGTCAGCAATGCCGAGGCGGCGAAGGCGTGGATCAAGGCGAATCCGGCGGTGCTCGATAAGTGGCTGGATGGCGTGAAGACCGTAGATGGCAAGGATGCGCTGGCGGCAGTGAAAGCGAAGCTTTGATTGTGGGGTTGCTGGATGAGTGATTGGCTTGAGATTTTGCCCCCTCACCCCAGCCCTCTCCCCCAAGGGGGCGAGGGGGAAGGGAGCCGATCGTTGTTGTATCTAGAGCCTGAGTTCGACGCAGAAATGCAGGTCGGTGAATGTTGAAAAAACACCGCGGTCAGTCCCCTCTCCCTCTGGGAGAGGGCTAGGGTGAGGGGCCTTTCCCCTGGCACCCTGATAACCTTGAACAAAACCCCAACCGCGAGGACCCATGGCCTTCCCCAGCCGCCACTCTCTCTTCCCCTTCCTCACCTGGCTACCGCGGCAAACCCGCGCCAGCGTCGGACGGGATCTGATCGTCGGCCTGAGCGGTGCGATTCTCGCCTTACCCCAGTCGATTGCCTATGCGCTGATCGCCGGCCTCCCACCTGAATACGGACTCTACGCGGCAATCATCCCGGTGCTGATCGCCTGCCTGTGGGGTTCGTCGTGGCATTTGATCTGCGGCCCGACGGCGGCGATTTCGATTGTGCTGTTCGCCAGTGTCAGTCCCTTGGCAGTTCCGGCGTCGCAGGACTACATCACCCTGATCTTGTTGCTGACCTTTCTTGCCGGGATTTTCCAGTGGCTGCTCGGGTTATTGCGCTTCGGCGCGCTGGTGAATTTCGTCTCGCATTCGGTGGTGCTGGGTTTCACCCTCGGCGCGGCGGTGGTGATTGCCATTGGGCAGTTGCCGAACCTGCTGGGGCTGGAGCTGCCGGCCAAGGCTACGGCGCTGGCGAGTCTGATGGACCTGCTGCAACACCTCCGGGCTGTGGATAAACCTTCGCTGGTGCTCGGTGTGGCGACGGTGGTCGTCGGTGTGGCGTTGAAACAATTGTTGCCGCGCTGGCCGACGCTGTTGATAACCCTCGCATTGGCCAGTCTGCTGGTGTGGCTGTGGCCGGCGATGTTCGGCCATGTGCATCTGGTCAGCGCATTCGTCGGGCGTTTGCCGCCGTTCAGTGCGTTGCCGCTGGACCTGGATCTGATTCTGCGCCTGCTGCCAAGTGCCGTGGCGGTGGGCATGCTCGGGTTGGTCACCAGCCTGTCGATTGCCCGCTCGATTTCGGCGCGGTCGCAACAGTTTCTCGATGCCAATCAGGAAGTCCGCGCGCAGGGTTTATCCAATATCGTCGGCGCGTTCTTTTCCGGCTCGCTGTCAGCGGGATCGTTTACCCGCTCCGGTTTGAGTTACGAGGCAGGCGCCTGCTCGCCGCTGGCCGGGATTTTTTCGGCGATCTGGGTGGCGTTGTTTGCGATTTTCGGCGCGGGGCTGATTTCGCACATTCCGATTCCGGCGATGGCGGGCAGCATCCTGCTGATTGCCTGGGGTCTGGTCGATCATCGCGGCATTCGTGCGTTGCTGCGGGTCAGTCGTGCCGAGTTCGTGGTGATGGCCCTGACTTGTCTGGCGACGTTGCTGCTGGAGTTGCAGACCGCGATTTATGCCGGCGTGCTGGCCTCGTTGTTCTTCTACCTCAAACGCACCTCGCAACCGCGCGTGCAGCATTGGCGCGACGGTGAGGACGATGTGTTGCGCGTCGGCGGTTCGATCTTTTTCGGCGCCAGCCATTACCTGCAAGTGCGCCTGCAACGAATGCATGGCGCACGGGTGGTGATCGAGGCGCAGCAGATCAATTTCATCGACTATTCGGGGGTGGAGATGCTGCATCAGGAGGCGCGACGCCTGCTGAGCCAGGATCGCAGCCTTACCTTGCGCCGGGCGCGGCCGCAGGTGGTGGAGGAACTGAGGAAGCTGGAAGGGCCGGAGAAATGCCCGATCAGGTTTGAGGATTGATTTGGCGATCGAGGTAATCCTTGTGGGAGCGAGCCTGCTCGCGAAGACTGCGGCACATCCAACATTGATGTGTCAGACAGACCGCTTTCGCGAGCAGGCTCGCTCCCACATGGGTATTTATTGGGCCAGTTGGCGGCGGAGTTCGGCGAGTACTGGCGCTGTGTCCGGGCGTACACCGCGCCACAGGAAGAACGCTTCGGCGGCCTGCTCAGCGAGCATCCCCAAGCCATCCATCACCACCGCTGCACCATGTTCACTGGCCCAACGGCAGAACGCCGTCGGCTCTTTGCCGTACATCATGTCGTAGCACACGGTCTTGCCCGGCTCGATCAGGCTCGGGGCAATCGGCGGCACATCGCCGGTCAGGCTGGCAGATGTGGCGTTGATGATCACGTCGACCGGTTCACGCAACCAGTCGAAACCACTGGCCGACACCGGCCCGAGGTCGCAAAACAACTCGGCCAGCAACTCAGCCTTGTCCACTGTGCGATTGGCGATGATCACCGATGCCGGTTGCTCCGCCAGCAACGGCTCCAGTGCCCCACGCACCGCGCCACCAGCACCGAGCAGCAGGATGCGTTTGCCGGCCAGGTTGAATCCGGCGTTCACCGTCAGATCACGCACCAGCCCGGCGCCGTCGGTGTTGTCGCCGAGCAGCGAACCGTCGGCCAGTTTGCTCAAGGTGTTCACCGCGCCGGCGCGTTCTGCGCGGGCGGTCAGGCTGTTGGTCAAGCGGTAGGCGTCTTCCTTGAATGGCACGGTGACGTTGGCGCCGCGACCTTCCTGGAAAAACGCCGTGGCGCAGCCAGCGAAATCATCAAGCGGCGCCAGTAACGTGCTGTAGTCAAGGTGCTGACCCGTCTGCTCGGCAAACAGCTTGTGAATCATCGGCGATTTGCTGTGACCAATCGGGTTACCGAAAACGACATAACGATCCATCAGAAATCCTCAGGCCTCGGCCAGCCAGTCGCGGTCCTGCAAAAAGTATTCGGTCAGCCGCGCTTCTTCGCTGCCAGGCTCGGCCTTCCAGTCGTAGCCCCAGCGCACTTGCGGCGGCAGCGACATCAGAATCGACTCGGTGCGCCCGCCCGATTGCAGGCCGAACAGCGTGCCACGGTCGTAAACCAGGTTGAACTCGACGTAGCGGCCACGGCGGAATTCCTGGAACTCACGCTGTTGAGCGGTGAACGCATCATTTTTGCGGCGCTGCACGATTGGCAGATACGCATCAATGTAGGCATCGCCGATGGCCCGCATGAAGGCGAAGCTGGTATCGAAATCCCACTCGTTCAGATCATCGAAAAACAGGCCACCAATGCCGCGCGGCTCGTGGCGATGCTTGATATGGAAGTAGGTGTCGCACCAGGCCTTGTAACGCGGGTAGACGTCCGGGCCGAACGGCGCGCAGGCCTGTTCGGCAACGCGGTGCCAATGAATGCAGTCTTCTTCGTTGCCGTAATACGGGGTCAGGTCGAAGCCGCCGCCGAACCACCAGACTGGCTCTTCACCTTCTTTCTCGGCGATGAAAAAGCGCACATTGGCATGGGAGGTCGGCACATGCGGGTTGTGCGGGTGAATCACCAGCGACACGCCGAGTGCTTCAAAACCGCGACCGGCCAGTTCCGGACGGTGGGCGCTGGCTGACGGTGGCAGACCGCTGCCGAAGACGTGGGAAAAGTTGACGCCGCCCTTTTCGATCAGCGTGCCGTTCTCGATCACGCGGGTGCGACCGCCACCGCCAGCAGGCCGGGTCCAGGCGTCTTCGACGAAGCGCGTGCCGCCGTCCTCGGTTTCGAGAGCCGCGCAGATGCGGTCTTGCAGGTCGAGCAGATAGGCCTTTACGGCGTCGGTGCGGGTCGTCATGGCTTCACCTTGAATCGGGCGGCGCCCCGCAGGCGGGCGACGCAAATGGGCGCGTAGCATACCACCGCACAACGGCGCGCCGCAGTTGACGAAGATCAAGCATGGGAGTTGGATAGGGGGCTTACGAAAGACCCAAGGAGAGCAGGCAGATGGCAAAGCGTATCCAGTTCCGCGCCCACGGCGGCCCCGAAGTGCTCGAATATGTTGACTACCAACCCGCTGCACCCGGCCCGAATCAGGTGCGCGTGGCCAACAAGGCGATCGGCCTGAACTTCATCGACACCTATTACCGCAGCGGTCTGTACGCACCGCCCGCCTTGCCATCCGGCCTGGGGGCTGAAGGTGCAGGCATCGTCGATGCCGTGGGCAGCGACGTCACCCGCTTCAAGGTCGGTGATCGCGTCGCTTATGGCAGCGGCCCATTGGGGGCTTACAGCGAATTGCATGTGCTGCCCCAGGACAATCTGGTGCATCTGCCCGACGAAATCAGTTTCGAAACGGCTGCCGGGGTCATGCTCAAGGGCCTGACCGTGCAATATCTGCTGCGCCAGACCTACGAACTCAAGGGTGGCGAAACCATTCTGTTCCACGCGGCGGCCGGTGGCGTCGGGTCACTGGCCTGCCAGTGGGCCAAGGCGTTGGGTGTGAAGCTGATCGGCACCGTCAGCTCCAAAGAAAAAGCCGAACTGGCCAAGGCCAATGGCGCTTGGGCGACCATTGATTACAGCCACGAAAACGTTGCACAACGCGTGCTGGAGTTGACCGGCGGTAAAAAAGTCCCGGTGGTCTACGACGGCGTGGGCAAGGACACTTGGCTGACCTCGCTCGACAGCGTATCGCCGCGCGGTCTGGTCGTGAGCTTCGGCAATGCTTCCGGTGCGGTGGACGGGGTCAATCTGGGCATTCTGGCCGCCAAAGGCTCGCTATACGTGACCCGGCCGACGCTGGCGACTTATGCCAACAATGCCGAGAATCTGCAGCGGATGGCCGATGAATTGTTCGAGATGATCATCAGCGGCAAATTGAAGGTGGACGTCAGCCAGCGATATCCACTGGCTGACGCGGCGAAGGCGCAAACCGAACTGTCGGCGCGGCGCACCACTGGCTCCACCGTTCTGAAACCTTGAAGCACTGTTATTTGACGAAGTACCCGGGCGAGCCTCAAGAGGCTGGCCCGGAACATCTCACCTCTCGACAAAAAAAGGCGTCTTGCCTGCCAGGGTGGTTGTGAAATCACCACGGGGCAGACGCTGTACCTGCATGCCCAGCACACCGGGCAATCTGAGCAATGCGCTCACTTGCGCCTCGTTGTACAAAGCCTGTTCGATGACACGTTCAGCAGCGGCCGGTAATCGGTCCTGAGCGATAAGCAACCGCAGGTGTGCACCGTTGGCCTGTCGATCAATCTGTACCTGCACATCCGAAGCGTGCAGTTCGGGCAACGCTTCTGCGAGCACACGCAGAACCTGTCGCTGAGTGATGATCGCACCGCCCAGCTTGATCGAAGCTTCGATTCGACCCTGCAGTTCCAGTATTGGCAAAGCGCTGCCACAGGCACAGCCGGATTGCCTGGGCAAAACTCGCCCACGATCACCAATGCGATACCGCAACAAAGGGACCTGATCGGGTAGCAAAGGGGTCAGCAGAAACTCCCCGGGTTCACCGTCCACCACCGATTGCAGGCTTAAAGGATCGACCACCTCAAGCAACATGGCGTCTGCATGCAAATGGTAGAAACCATGCTCGAGGTGCGCGCACTGGAAACCGATCGGGCCGGTCTCTGTCGAGCTATAACCCAATGATCGAATGCTCAGGGCCGGCCAGTCTCGGGCCAGTTGCTCGCGTAGCGGCTGACGGCAAGGTTCACCGATGTAATAGAGCCATCTCAAACTGCGAAGTTGCCCCCCATCGACATCGGCATGATTGAACAGCGCCTCGGCGAACGAGGGCGTGCAGATCAAAGCATCGGCCGCTTGTGAATGAATCAACCCGGCTATGCGCTGCATGCCCATCAGCGCGCCTGCAGGCAGCAGACGCGCGCCAATGTGCTGGACGATGGCCGCCGCGTATTGAAAGGCTCCCTGCATTTCACCAGGCGTCAGGCAATTGATGACGACACGGGGCGGGTCATTGGTCGCAGCAAACATTCGCGCACCCAAGGGCACGATACTGTCGTTGAATGCCCAGGAATGGGTGATGTGCTTGCGATTGCCGGTGCTGCCACCTGAAGTCAGGGTCAGCCCACCGCCCGGTGCGCGATGTGACGCTTCGCTGAGGTGAGTAAACAGCAATCCGCCCTGATCGTCCTCCACGGCCAAGATCGGTAGCCGATGCAGATCCTCAGCGGTCTGTACATGTTGAATCTGCGGACACAGCGTGCAGAACCACGGCAGCGACCGCGCATAGTCCAATTTACGCGCGAAGGCCTCTGCGGCTGCAGCCTGAACGGTCTTTGCACAACTGCGTTGCATCAGGTCACTGCACATGGTGCGGCTCTCCCTGACGAATGCCCAACTCAGCGAATCCTTCGTTGACGGCACTGGCCAGATGCTTCAACTGAACCTCGCTGTGATTGGCGCTGATGGCCAGTCGCAGGATTGCTTCACCTTTGGCCACCACCGGAAACAAGGCCGTGGTGACCGCGATGGCGTGCCGACGCAGGTGCAACGCCAGGCTGATGGCGTCTCTTTCGGCTCCGACCCGGACGAAACGTATGGGTGAAGCAATCTGATGGTTGCCCAGAAACGGCCCGAGCAGACCATCGATTGCTTCAACATTTTTCCATAACGACGCCTGCAACTCCCGCAAACCTGCAGATAGATGGATTTTTGCCGAAGCGACTGCCGCACCGACTCCGCCCATGGACAGTGGCCCCCCGAACGTATAAGTCGACGCATGACGTCGAATCAGCTCGGCATCGGCTGACGTCAGCACCGTAATTGCACCGCCGGTTGCGCCGAAGGCTTTGGACAATGACGACAGCAGGATCAAACGATCGCGCAACGGCTCAGCAGCGACATCAAGCGCATAACCGCCCCCGGTCTGGCCATGGATCGAAGTGCCGTGAGCGTCATCCGCATACAGATACCCCTCAAAGCGCTCAGCCAGTTGCAGCAGCCTGTTAACGGGATAAAGCCCGCGCATCGAGCCGATGCTGTCAGTCAGGATAATGGGAGTATTGCCGGCAGCGACAGCGGTGGAGCAGGCGTCCTCGACCTGCTGAAGATCACTGCAATCGCAGCGCTGGACGGGGCCGAACTGCCACAGAATACCTTGCAATACCTGCATCGAAGCATGGGCCGCGCGGTCAACGATCCAGCCCGGGCCACGGCGCAGGGGATACGAAGGCAACTCACCGGAGCCCAGTAGCGGCAAACAACCCAGATGGGCGCTGCCCACCGAGTTGAATGTCACCGTATGCCCCTGGAAAATGCGATTCAACTGCCCATCGAGTTCGCGCATCGGCGGTAGCAGCGCTCGGGTGCGGGCGGCAGCAAACTGCACACCGAAAGATTCGACGGCTTGCACTGCGCCTTGAACCAGACGGGGATCGCTCTCGAGTCCCAGATAGGAGCACGAGAGGAATTCGGTCAATTGCTCGCCACTGCTCAACTCTATGACCTTGCCATCGCGCTGCACCAGGTTCAGGCCATTGAGCCCGGCGTCGAACAATTGCTGCTGATCGTCACGCGCCTGACGGACACGGTTCTTGACCCAATTGACGGTCGGATGAGGTGTGTTCATCGAGATACCTGCACAGATGATGTCTGGCGATAGACCTGTACTCGCCAGAGTTGAGTTTTTTCTCGTGCGATCGCGTCCTGAAACTGCGCGGTAACGTCGCAGAAGCCTGCGCTATCGGGCCTGACCACATGCAAATGGCCACGAATAACCGTCAGCGCATCCTCGCCCAAGGCGGGCCGGAGTCGCTGCAGGACATCCATGCCAACCTCCGCCGGCAGGAATGAAGGCACGTCGGAAAACGAGACAAAGTCGACATCCCTGCAGCTCGAAGCACAGTCGAAGATATCGCCCTGCACCACAGTCAACCGGCATTGCTGCTGCGCCTTGCGTGCCAGTTGAAAAACCTGTGGATCGCACTCCAGCGGAAAGCCCTGCGGATATCGCAGTTCACCGAAAAACAGCATTTGCAGGAAAAAGCTTTCGCGCACGACCTGGGTGGTAAACAAGGTATGGAAAATATCCAGATACACCTCTCGAGAACTGATACCCAGGTTGTTGCGGGGAAACGCGCCTTTGTACAACAGCGAATTGAGCACCGCTGCGTTGCCCAACAAGGCGATCACAGCTTTCCAGCGCTTGAGGGGAAACCGGCTTTGGTAATAAGCCGATTGCTCTTCCAGATCACGGAACTGGAAAATCGCCCGCCCCGCCTTGCCGGTGAACAAACCATTGATCTTCGCCAACCGCTGCAGAGTCTGCTCGAAGGCCCCTTGGTAAATCGGTGCCTGCCAATGACGGGAATGAAACAAGTCCGCCAGCCAGCGGCGATCAAGCGGAGGCAGATCCAGAAGGCGAAAGATGGATTTGCGCCGTGCCACCGACGTTTCCGGCCGGTAGCCCATGAAATCCATGAACGACTGGCGATCGGTCTGCTCAAGCAAAGCTAAACGCAAGCGGGTAAAGGCCAGTTGCGGCGCACTGATATCAGCGCAAGTCATGCGGGCGGGGTGACGGGCCAGCAACGGCAGAAGCCGCCCGCCGCAGCCGGCAACACCCAACACGTGCCTGGCCTGCTCGGGCAAAATCGTGTACTCGAGTGCTGTGTCTTCATCCCCCAACGCGTAGTTCAACCGCTCGAAGTAATCAGCCATCTCGACCTCCGCCTGCCCGACGTGAAAATGAACGTGAGGGCGTCATGATTTATCCAGCACATGGAGGAATTCGTAACGGGGCGCGAGGCCGTTTTGCCAGGCTTCATACTGCTCATAAACGGCTTCGAGCATGTTGCCGGTCAGGCGCAGACTGGTTTCCATCACGGTGGCAATGGCATCCCAGTCAGCCTGACACTTGCAGGTCCGCTGCAGGATGAGTTTGATCTCATTGAAGTGCTCGACATCGATATCCGAATGAGCAATGAAGAACGTCAGTTGAGCGGGCTTCAGCGCCAGTGTTTCACTCAGCTTGTCGATCAGCGGAGTAATAAAGTGATAAGCATTTTCCGCCCAGTAACTGTATCCCAGCCGCTGTAACGGATTACCGGTAAAAGAAATCCAGTACAAATAAGCAATTAATACTTCCGTCGCCGGAAGTGCCGGCGGCACATCAAAGACTTCATTCTTCAACCCCAGGCTCATGACATCATGCAAGGCCATTTTTTCATGACCGACTTCTTGCGCAGCATGTTCAAAACAGAACTTCGCATAAACAGGGTTATCGGCATGCCGCACACCGACCAAGCCCTGATTTCGGGCATTGTGCGCGGTGTAGTGAAAGGTTTCGATCATGTAGATCGCATATAACGCTCTGGAAACACTGCCTTCGCGGATGGCCTTGACCAACCGGGAGTTATCCAGAATATCGGTCCACGCTTTTTCAATGCGCTGATCGAGCAGAATCAGCTGTTGTTCAAAACTGACGGACGTATTCATCGCGATTCTCCGGGTAGTTGCCGTTGATGGGGAAAGGTTGTTGCAGCGCCGTGAGGACTTCCCGCCATTGCGCAGACAGCAGCCAGTAATCGCCGCGCGCGCGGTGTTCGATATGCAGTGAGGTGGAAGTTATCGGGGTCAGGCCAAAGCGCTGGAACAGTCGCCGTTGTGGCGATCGGCACAAGGCCGTCACACCTTGATAGCCGCGATCGATCGCCCATTCGGTGGCGGCTGCAAGCAGCACATTGGTCAGCACCGGCCGGTGCTGTTGCGAATGCGTGATCAGCCGACTGAACTCGACATGACGCGCCAGCGCCACGGTCGGAGAAACATACTGGTGCGCCAGCGAAGCCCATTCGAAAGGCGAAGGGGTCACTCGCAAAACCGCCGTCAGTTGATCGCGTTGATACAGCAGAAAATGTGTACTGCGCGATGAAATCGCCAGCCTTGTTTCAAGTGCCCGGGCTCTGGACGTCAGCATGTAATGCTTTAATCGCAGACGAAACTGGCGGCCGATGAATCGTTCAAATTCGCTGGCATCTGACCCCGCATCAAGAATAACAATACGATAATCGGCATGCTGCCTGGTTAATGTCTCTTGAAGCCCCTGCAGATAATCCTTGAGTTGTAAGTTCGTAGTATCCATTCCTTCTCCGCAGACGTTAACTTATCGAAGTTTTCTGAGCGCATTGAAATAATGGATGCTTTTGGAAATATCGCCACTGCGCGACTTCTGATAATGACGTGGGAAAAGTTACTGAAACCTCCAACTTATCGATTTATCTGACACACAGCAGTACAACATAAACAACAGATTGTTTAAGTTATGGAGACTGACCAAGGATAAATCGCAGACAGAAAAAAACTCCTCGCCAAAACAGTCGAGGAGTTAAAAACAGGTGAGGCGGAAATCGAGTCAGTCGGGACGAATAACCTTACCCGTCGCCAGATCGCGAATGACGCTAGGGTTTTTCCGCCCGCCAAGGCTGCCGCCCAGCACCAGATCGACCTGGCCACGAAAATATTGCTCAACCCGTAAACGCGTGCGCGCTGCCGGGCGACCCTGCGGGTTGGCAGAGGTCGAAATCAATGGCCCGATCATCGAGCACAGATCACGCACTTGCGGGTGATCGCTGACCCGCAGTGCCACGGTGTCGTGCACGCCGGTCACCCATTCCGGCAACAAGCCCTGATGAGGCACCAGCCAGGTGTTCGGCCCTGGCCAGGTGCTGGCCATGCGGTCAATCCATTCTTGCGGGAAGTCCTCGAACAGGAAGTCGAACTGGCGAATGTTGTCGGCAACCAGGATCAGCCCTTTGACCACCGAACGATTCTTGATCGCCAGCAACCGATCCACTGCCTCTTCGTTCCACGGGTCGCACCCCAGCCCCCAGACGGCTTCGGTTGGATAGGCAATCACCGCCCCGGCGCGAATCTCTCGTGCGGCTTGCTGCACACGCCAACTGTTGACCATGAAAAAACTCTCCGCAAACAGGTTTCGCGCAGTTTACCGATCTTCCTTGTAAAACCTAGCTCACCCGCGCAAACCAGCGGCCGTTTTCACTCACCGCGCGGCCATCCATTTCCAGTTCGGTCAGCGCTGCCAGCACTTTCGGTAAAGCCCAGCCACTGCTGTCGGCCAGACCTTCGCTGGTGTGCGGCGCGGCGTGCAGCAGAATGAGCAGTGGATGGTCGACTTGCGGCGTGTCTGTGGACAGCGGCAAACGCTGCCAGCCACGCAACGCTTCGAGGATGTGTTCGATGGTTTCCACCAGCACTGCACCGTCTCGAATCAACTGGTGACAACCGCGCGCACCGGGGTGATGAATCGAACCGGGAATCGCGTAAACCTCTCGCCCCTGTTCCGCCGCCAGCCTTGCCGTGATCAAGGATCCGCTGGCGACACTGGCCTCGACTACCAGAACGCCAAGGGACAAACCACTGATGATGCGGTTGCGTCGCGGGAAGTTGCTCGCAGTTGGCCCGGCATCCAGTGGAAACTCCGAAAGCACCGCGCTGCCGGACGCAATCATCGCGTCGCAGAGGCGTCGATTGCGCTGTGGATAAAAGTTTTCCAGCCCGGTGCCTAGCACCCCGACGGTCAGCCCGCCGACATCCAGCGCGGCTTGGTGCGCGGCGGCATCAATGCCCAGCGCCAGACCGCTGGTGATGACAAAACCTGCCCCGGCCAGACTGCGGGAAAACGCCGCCGCCGTGTCTATTCCCGGACGCGAAGCGCGGCGGCTGCCGACCATCGCCAACTGCGGTTTCTCCAGAATCAGTGGATCGCCCGCGACAAACAGCAGCGGCGGCGGATCAGGAATCTGCGCCAGCAGCGCCGGGTAATCGGCTTGATCCCACATCAGCAAATGATGCTCTGGCCGCTCTAGCCAGCGCATTGCATGGCTGGCACCGTCGCGAACGTCTGGACAGCGCCGCGCTTCGGCGCACGTCGCCGGCAAACCCAACGAACGCCACGCAATGGCCGGAGCGCTGATGGCTTTGGAGGCCGAGCCAAAGGCTTCGAGCAATTTTGTAAAACGCTTCGGGCCGATTTCCGGCAAGCGGTGCAAGCGCAGACGCGCTTCCAGTTCCGCTGGGGAAACCGGCGTACAGAAAGGCAATATCATGGATCATCCTTGATCGTTATAAGCCCCGAACCATTCGGAACAAGCTGTGGATAACTCTGTTGGTAACTTGTTAAGCAAGCTTACGGATTTCGCACCTTGTCGAGCACCGCCAGCGAGCGTGAAGCGTTGAGAACGAGGCCGTAGCTGAGTTTGTCGTAGGTACGGAACACCATCAGCAACCCGGCGCGTTCGTCGGGGATCTTCAGCGGTTGACCGGTGACACGGTCGCGCACGGTTTCCCCGGTTTTCATCACCACCAGCACGTTGCCTTCGGCCAGTCCGTCGCGCTTGCCTTTGTTCAGGGTGACCACGTCCATCACGCCGATCTGGGTGACGCCGCGTGGAACATCGATGATCACGCCGTTGATACTGGTGGTAGGTGCGCTGGGCATGAAAGTCGAGTTGATCGAGCGCTCTTCGCCGCTGAACAGGCGGTCGCCGAGGCGCACTTCCTGGGTGGTGCGTTGCAGGGCGAGGGTGGCGACGTCGCCTTCGGTGGCGACGATTTCACCGCCGCCGATGTCGTCGGCGTTGATCCCGAGGAACTCCTTGGTCTGCGGATCGGTGTAGACCTTGCCCTGACGGAAAATGCCGTAGACCGGCTGATCCGGATCGAAATGGCCGCGCGCGAAGATACGGTCACCGGTGCCGCTGAGCACGCGCTCGGCATCGCCGGCGACGATATACGGCGCCTTGTCGAAATCTTCGACCTTGTCGACGATACGGTTGCTCAGCAGAAAACTGTTGATCGATTTCAGCGGAATGCTCGGAATCGCTTCGGCCACCGGGCTGGTGCGAATACGCGGCGAGAGCTTGATGGTGCCGCGCGACTCGCCACGATTGAGCGTCAGACGCGGTTGGCCGTCGACATAGCTGAGCGTCAGCGTGTCGCCGGGATAGATCAGGTTGGGGTTTTCGATCTGCGGATTGGCCCCCCACAGTTGTGGCCACTGCCAGGGCTCGCGCAGGTATTTGCCGGAAATGTCCCAGAGCGTGTCCCCCGAAACCACCGTGTATTGCTGTGGAAAACCATCCCTGAGTTGCACTTGCCCTTGCGCCACGCCGGCCGAAGCCAACAGCAGCAGGGCGAGTAGTGTTTTCCTCATGCAGTGAATCCCTTTATCATGTGCATTCGCGTGAAACGTCAGAGCCCCCGTGGCTCGCTTGTGCAAAATGCACAAGCTACGCTTCACAACGGTAGCCTGCATCTTCGGACCTGCCAGGCCATCGCCCGACTTTACTCAACGTGTGCAGCAATCAAAGCCTATGGCCATTTTAAACATCCTCGAATTCCCGGACCCGCGTCTGCGCACTATCGCCAAGCCTGTGGCTGTAGTGGACGACGAAGTGCGTCAGTTGGTCGATGACATGTTTGAAACAATGTATGAAGCGCCGGGCATCGGCCTTGCCGCGACCCAGGTCAACGTGCACAAACGTATCGTCGTGATGGACCTTTCCGAAGACCGCACCGAGCCGCGGGTGTTCATCAACCCCGAGTTCGAATCGCTGACCGAAGAAATGGACCAATACCAGGAAGGCTGCCTCTCGGTACCGGGTTTCTACGAAAACGTCGATCGCCCGCAAAAGGTCAAAATCAAGGCGCTGGACCGCGACGGCAAGCCCTATGAGCTGATCGCCGAAGGCCTGCTCGCCGTGTGCATCCAGCACGAATGCGACCACCTCAACGGCAAATTGTTCGTCGATTACCTGTCCACGCTCAAACGCGACCGGATCAAGAAGAAACTGGAAAAGCAGCACCGCCAGAACGCTTGATGCCCCTCCTTCAAAGGCTTGCTGCGGCAAGCCTTTTTCTTTTCAAGAGACGCCCTTCATGACTGAGCCACTGCGCATCGTTTTTGCCGGCACCCCGGAATTCGCCGCCGAACACCTCAAGGCCCTGCTGAACAGCCCTTACGAGATCGTTGCGGTTTACACCCAACCGGATCGTCCGGCCGGTCGCGGGCAAAAACTGATGCCGAGCCCGGTTAAACAGTTGGCGCTGGAAAATAATATCCAGGTGTTGCAGCCGCCGACATTGCGCAACACTGAGGCTCAGGCTGAACTGGCCGCGCTGAAACCAGACTTGCTGGTGGTGGTCGCCTACGGTTTGATTCTGCCGCAGGTCGTGCTGGATATTCCGCGTCTGGGTTGCATCAACAGTCACGCATCCTTGCTGCCACGCTGGCGCGGTGCGGCGCCGATCCAGCGCGCCGTCGAACACGGTGATGCCGAGAGCGGCGTCACGGTGATGCGCATGGAAGCCGGCCTCGACACCGGGCCGATGTTGCTCAAGGTCGTCACCCCGATCACCGGCGAAGACACCGGTGGCAGCCTGCACGACCGCCTCGCCGAAATGGGCCCACCGGCCGTAGTGCAAGCGATCGCCGGTCTGGCTGCCGGCACGCTGGAAGGCGAAGTGCAGAACGATGAGCTCGCCACTTACGCGCACAAACTGAACAAAGACGAAGCACGCATTGACTGGAGCCGCCCGGCGGTTGAGCTGGAACGCTTGGTGCGCGCCTTCAACCCATGGCCGGTCACCCACAGCACCCTCAACGGTGAAGCACTGAAAGTGCTGGCGACAACACTCGCCGACGGTAAAGGCGCGCCGGGTGAAATCCTCAGCGCCAGCAAGGACGGCCTGATCGTCGCGTGCGGCGAACAAGCGCTGTACCTGACTCGCCTGCAATTGCCCGGTGGCAAGGCGCTGAACTTCAGCGATCTGTTCAACAGCCGTCGCGAGAAATTCGCTGTCGGCACCGTGCTCGGAGCAGCGGTGGACGCGCAATGAATCCGCGTCTGGCCGCCGCCAAGGCACTCGCCGCCGTCCTCAGCGGCAAAGCCTCGCTGAACAGCTCCCTGCCGACGCAACTGGACAAGGTCGAGGATCGCGATCGCGGCTTCACTCAGGATCTGGCGTTCGGCACCGCGCGCTGGCAGCCACGCTTGTCGGCACTGGCGGAGAAACTGCTGCAGAAACCGTTCAAGGCTGCCGACGCCGATGTCGAAGCGTTGCTGCTGGTCGGTCTCTACCAATTGCTCTACACCCGCGTCCCGGCCCACGCCGCCATCGGCGAAACAGTGGGTTGCGCCGACAAGCTGAAAAAGCCGTGGGCCAAGGGCCTGCTCAACGCCGTGTTGCGCAACGCGCAGCGCGAAAGCGAGACGATTTTCGCCGAACTGGAACGTGATCCGGTGGTGCGCACCGCTCACCCGCGCTGGCTGCAAAAGTCCCTGAAAGCGTTCTGGCCAGAACAGTGGGAAGCGATCTGCGAAGCGAACAACGCGCATCCGCCGATGATCCTGCGGGTCAACCGCCGCCATCACAGCCGCGACGCCTACCTCGGCTTGCTGACTGAGGCCGGCATTGCCGCTACGCCGTGTGTTTACAGTCGCGACGGCATCGTCCTCGAAGCCGCCGCCGACGTGCGCAGCCTGCCAGGCTTCGCCGAGGGCTGGATCAGCGTGCAGGACGAGGCCGCGCAGCTGGCCGCCGACCTGCTCGATCTGGCACCGGGCCAACGCGTGCTCGACGCCTGCTGCGCACCGGGCGGCAAGACTTGCCACATCCTCGAAGCCGAACCGGCGCTGGCCGGCGTGGTGGCGGTGGATCTGGAAGCCAAGCGTCTGGTGCGCGTTAAGGAGAACCTTGAGCGTCTGGGTCTAAACGCCGAACTGATCGCCGCCGACGGTCGCGATATCGAGAAGTGGTGGGACGGCAAACCGTTCCAGCGCATCCTGCTCGACGCGCCATGTTCGGCTACCGGCGTGATCCGTCGCCATCCGGACATCAAGCTGACCCGTCAGCCGGACGACATCGTCGCCCTTGCGCAACTGCAAGGCGAGTTGCTCGACGCCATGTGGAAAACCCTCGAAGTCGGCGGCATCCTGCTGTACGCCACCTGCTCGACGCTGCCGACCGAGAACACCGACGTCATTGCCGCGTTCCTTGAGCGCACCCCGGGTGCCCGCGAACTGGATCTGGCCACCACGGCCGGGATCAAACAGCCCCATGGTCGCCAATTGCTGGCCCAGCAAGGTGGGCATGACGGGTTCTACTACGCCAAGCTGATCAAGATCGCTGCCGCGCGCGGCTAAACGGATTCAATGGAGTGACTGGATGAAAATCATCATCCTCGGTGCGGGACAGGTTGGCGGCTCGCTGGCCGAGCATTTGGCCAGCGAGGCCAACGACATCACGGTGGTCGACACCGACGGCGAGCGCCTGCGCGACCTCGGCGATCGCCTCGACATCCGCACCGTGCAGGGCCGTGGCTCGCTGCCGTCGGTGCTGCGTCAGGCCGGTGCCGACGACGCCGACATGCTGGTCGCGGTAACCAACAGCGACGAAACCAACATGGTCGCCTGTCAGGTCGCCCACACGCTGTTCCACACCCCGACCAAGATCGCCCGGGTCCGCGAAGCGTCCTACCTCCATCGCGAGGAACAGCTGTTCCAGAATGAAGCGATTCCGGTTGACGTGCTGATCAGCCCCGAGCAAGTGGTGACCAACTACATCAAGCGCCTGATCCAGCATCCGGGCGCCTTGCAGGTGATCGACTTCGCCGAAGGTGCGGCGCAACTGGTGGCGGTGCGTGCCTATTACGGCGGGCCGCTGGTGGGTCAGCAATTGCGTCAGTTACGCGAGCACATGCCGAATGTCGAAACCCGCGTGGCAGCGATTTTCCGTCGCGACCGGCCAATCCTGCCCCAGGGCGACACGGTGATCGAGGCCGATGACGAAGTCTTCTTCATCGCCGCCCGTGAGAATATTCGCGCAGTGATGAGCGAAATGCGCCGTCTCGACGAAACCTACAAACGCATCGTCATCGCTGGCGGCGGGCAGATTGGCGAGCGTCTGGCCGAGGCCATCGAAAGCCGTTATCAGGTGAAGATCATCGAGATGAGCCCGGCACGCTGCCGCTACCTCTCCGACACCCTCGACAGCACCGTGGTGTTGCAGGGTAGCGCCTCCGACCGCGATTTGCTGCTGGAAGAAAACATCGCCGACGCCGACATTTTCCTCGCGCTGACCAACGATGACGAAGCCAACATCATGTCGTCGCTGCTGGCGAAACGGCTGGGGGCGAAGAAGGTCATGACGATCATCAACAACCCGGCCTACGTCGACCTGATTCAGGGCGGCGACATCGACATCGCCATCAGCCCGCAACTGGCGACCATCGGCACGCTGCTGGCCCACGTGCGCCGTGGCGATATCGTCAGCGTGCACTCATTGCGTCGCGGTGCGGCGGAGGCGATCGAGGCAATTGCCCACGGTGATGCGAAGTCGAGCAAGGTCATCGGCAAGCCCATCGAGAAAATCGGCCTGCCGCCGGGCACCACGATTGGTGCGGTGATCCGCAATGAACAAGTGATCATCGCCCACGATGACACGGTGATCGAAGCGGGCGACCACGTGATTCTGTTCCTTGTGGATAAAAAGCATATTCGCGATGTGGAGAAGCTGTTTCATGTGGGGTTGAGCTTCTTCTGATCCGGATTCTTCTGCGTCCGTTATGGCCCATCGCTGACAAGCCAGCTCCCACAGGTTTTTGGGTTGTTCACAAATGTGATGTACTCCAGAGCTCACTGTGGGATCTGGCTTGCCAGCGATGGCGGCGCCACACATCTTCCCTGACACAGCCGAAAAGGACTCCACCGATGCTCGAATCCCTGGAAAAAATGCTCGCCAAGGGTGTGGATAACTCCTTGCTGCGCTTCGGCCTGGGCAAGGGCTATCTGGATCTGGGCGAAAACGCCAAGGCAGCCGAGCATTTCCAGCGCTGTGTCGGTTTTGATCCGAAATATTCGGCGGCATGGAAACTGTTGGGCAAGGCGCATCTGGCGCTGGGTGATAGCGCCGCCGCACGTCAGGCGTGGGAACAAGGTCTGGAAGCCGCCCGCGCCCATGGCGACAAGCAGGCCGAGAAGGAAATGGCAGTGTTTCTGAAGAAGCTCGATCGTCAGGCGCAATAAGTCAAAGGTAGCGAAGACCGATACCGTCGGCATCTACCGTCACCACTTCCATCCGCACCTGCGGCGCGCCTGTGGGTAAACCCTGCACCTGACCGTAAACCACTGCGCCTTTGGGCAAAGAAGCCAAAACCGGATGCTGCACAAACACCCCGGTAGGCGACAGGTTGCGCGTCTGTCCGAGGCATTCGCCAAAGCTGTCGTGGGTGATCTTGATGCGGAAGGATTTGCGGTGTTCGGACATCTTGTTGCGCCCTTTGATGAACGGTTGTGGATAACCTCGCCAGAGAGATTATCCACAGATCATGCCAATCAGCTCAGTACCAACGCTCTTCGCCCGGCGGACGCTTCTTGAAGCGCTTCATGCTCCACATGTACTGGCTCGGATACGCAGCGACGTAGCGCTCGACCACCTTACTCATGGCAGCGCAGGATTCGGCAGTATCCGTGCTGTACATGGCTTCGGGCGCAGCTTCGAGGATGACTTTGTAGCCGGAACCGTCGGGCAGGCGCAGCGCATGCAGGAATACGCCGACGGCTTTGCCACCGGCCAACATGTTCGGCACGAATTTGCTGGTCAGCGCTTGCGTGGCGAAGAACGGCACAAAGATCCCGGCGGATTCGGCCGGTTCCGGGTCAGCGGGAATGCCCACTGCACCACCTTTGCGCACTTCCTTGATGACGCTAAGGATGCCTTCTTTGGTCGACGCGGCGACTTTGTTGCCCAGTTGCACGCGCTGTTTGCGCAGCAATTCGTCCACAGCTTTGAGCTTCGGCGGGCGGTAGAAAATGATCGGTTTGCACTGGCTGCAATAGAAGTGGTTGAGCACTTCCCAGTTGCCGAGGTGGCTGGTGATGCCGACCACGCCTTTGCCCGAGGCCAATGCTTCTTTCAGCACGTCGAGGCCTTCGACTTCGCGCACCAGATCGATCGAACGCTGCGCCGGCCAGATCCACGCGCAGGCGCTTTCGGTCAGCGACTTGCCGATGTCTTTCAGGCTTTGGCCGACCAGACGTTCACGTTCGGCCGCATCCATCTGTGGAAAACATTTGGCGAGGTTGATCCGCACCACGTCGCGGGAGCGGTTGGGGGTTTTCCACATGATCCAGCCGATCGCCGAACCCACGGCCTGCACGGCCCGCCATGGCAGCAGGGCAAACAGCCGCAGAGCGCCTACCAGCAAGGCGCCTTTAAACTTTTCCACAGGTCACTCCTGATCTTGTGCGGTGCGCGAGGCGGCCATTCTAACCGCCGTTGGCGAGCTGCGCGTAGCGGTCGCAGTCCTGGGTGTGGTCCATGACCATCCCCGAGGCCTGCATCAGTGCGTAGCAAATGGTCGGGCCGACGAACGTGAACCCGGCCTTTTTCAGGCCTTTGCTCATCGCCAGCGCTTCGGGAGTGATCGCCGGGACTTCGCTGCGATCCTTGAAATGATTGATGATCGGTTGGTCGTTAACGAACGACCATAGGAACGCTACCGGATCCTCCAGCGCCAGCCAGGCCTGGGCATTACGCCGGGCGGCGTTGAGTTTGAGGCGGTTGCGGATGATCCCCGGATCGAGCATCAATTCGTCGATTTCGGCGTCGCTCATTTGCGCCACACGCTGCACGTCGAAGCCGAACAGCACCTCGCGATAACGCTCGCGCTTGCGCAGCACGGTGATCCAGGAAAGCCCCGCCTGGAACCCTTCGAGCAAAAGCAACTCGAACAAACCCTGCGCATCGCGTAGCGGCGTGCCCCACTCCTGGTCGTGATAAGCCATGTACAGCGGATCTTCGGTACACCAAAAGCAGCGTGGCATAAGGCTCCAGGGGGCGTGCGCAGCAATGAATCGGGTATACTCCCGCTCTTTAAATCGCAGCCCAAGAAACAGGTGAATTTCGTGAGCCAGCCTACGCCAGCCGTGCGTACCTTCCAAGACTTGATCCTCGCGCTCCAGCAATACTGGGCCGAGCAAGGTTGTGTGGTACTTCAGCCCTACGATATGGAAGTAGGCGCCGGCACTTTCCACACCGCGACCTTCCTCCGTGCCATCGGCCCGGAAACCTGGAACGCCGCTTACGTGCAGCCAAGCCGCCGTCCGACTGACGGCCGTTACGGCGAAAACCCGAACCGTCTGCAGCACTACTACCAGTTCCAGGTGGTCCTGAAGCCGAACCCGGACAACTTCCAGGAACTGTACCTGGGCTCGCTCAAGCATGTCGGCCTGGACCCGCTGGTCCACGACATCCGCTTCGTCGAAGACAACTGGGAATCGCCGACCCTCGGCGCCTGGGGTCTGGGCTGGGAAGTCTGGCTGAACGGCATGGAAGTGACTCAGTTCACGTACTTCCAGCAGGCGGGCGGCATCGAGTGCTACCCGGTGACCGGCGAGATCACTTACGGTCTTGAACGTCTGGCCATGTACCTGCAAGGCGTGGACTCGGTCTACGACCTGGTCTGGGCTGACGGTCCGATGGGCAAAGTCACCTACGGCGACGTGTTCCATCAGAATGAAGTGGAGCAGTCCACTTACAACTTCGAGCACGCCAACGTCGACAAGCTGTTCGAACTGTTCGACTTCTATGAAAGCGAAGCCAAGCGCCTGATCGAACTCGACCAGCCGCTGCCGTTGCCAAGCTACGAAATGGTGTTGAAGGCGTCGCACACCTTCAACCTGCTGGATGCGCGCCGGGCAATCTCGGTGACCGCGCGTCAGCAATACATTCTGCGCGTACGCACCCTGGCGCGTTCTGTTGCGCAAGCCTACCTGCTGGCACGCGCCAAGCTGGGCTTCCCGATGGCGACCCCGGATCTGCGTGACGAAGTACTGGCCAAGCTGGAGGCAGCACAATGAGTGCGCAAGATTTTCTGGTTGAACTGGGCACCGAAGAACTGCCACCGAAAGCCCTCAACACTTTGGCTGAAGCGTTCCTTGCCGGTATCGACAAAGGCCTGCAAGCCGCTGGCCTGAGCTACGAAACCAAAACCGTCTACGCCGCGCCGCGCCGTCTGGCTGTGCTGATCACCGCACTGGCGACCCAGCAGCCGGATCGCAGCATCAACCTCGACGGCCCGCCACGTCAGGCGGCGTTCGACGCTGACGGCAACCCGACGCAGGCAGCTCTGGGCTTCGCCAAGAAGTGCGGCGTCGATCTGAGCGAAATCGATCAGAGCGGCCCGAAACTGCGTTACAGCCAGAGCATCGCCGGCAAGCCGACCGCGAGCCTGTTGCCGACCATCGTCGAAGACTCGCTGAACGACCTGCCAATCCCGAAACGCATGCGTTGGGGTGCACGCAAGGAAGAGTTCGTGCGTCCGACCCAGTGGCTGGTAATGCTGCTCGGTGACCAGGTCATCGATTGCACCATCCTCGCGCAGAAGGCTGGCCGTGACTCCCGTGGTCACCGTTTCCATCACCCGCAAAGCGTGCGCATCAGTTCGCCGTCGAGCTACCTCGCCGACCTGCGTGCCGCTTACGTGCTGGCCGACGCCAACGAGCGTCGCGAGATCATCAGCAAGCGTACCGAAGAGCTGGCCACCCGTCAGGAAGGCACGGCAATCGTTCCGCCGGCACTGCTCGACGAAGTGACCGCGCTAGTTGAATGGCCGGTGCCGCTGGTGTGCTCGTTCGAGGAACGCTTCCTCGACGTGCCGCAAGAAGCGCTGATCACCACCATGCAGGACAACCAGAAGTACTTCTGCCTGCTGGATGCCGACGGCAAGTTGCTGCCACGCTTCATCACTGTGGCCAACATCGAAAGCAAAGATCCGCAGCAGATCATCGCCGGTAACGAGAAAGTGGTTCGTCCACGTCTGACCGACGCCGAGTTCTTCTTCAAGCAAGACAAGAAGCAGAAACTCGAAGCCTTCAACGATCGCCTGAAGAACGTGGTGTTCCAGGAAAAACTCGGCAGCGTCTACGACAAGGCCGAGCGCGTATCGAAACTGGCTGCGTACATCGCCGCACGCATTGGCGGCAACGCTTCGTGGGCTGCTCGCGCTGGCCTGCTGTCAAAGTGCGACCTGGCCACCGAAATGGTCGGCGAGTTCCCGGAGATGCAAGGTGTCGCCGGTTACTACTACGCCCTCAATGACGGCGAGCCGGAAGACGTCGCGCTGGCGCTGAACGAGCAGTACATGCCGCGCGGTGCCGGTGCAGAACTGCCGGCGACCCTGACCGGCGCGGCCGTCGCGATCGCTGACAAGCTCGACACCCTGGTCGGTATCTTCGGTATCGGCATGCTGCCAACCGGCAGCAAAGACCCGTATGCCCTGCGCCGCGCGGCACTCGGTGTGCTGCGTATCCTCATCGAGAAGAAACTCGACCTCGACCTCAACGACGCCGTGGCTTTCGCCGTGGCCGCGTTCGGTGCCAAGGTCAAGGCTGCCGGCCTCAACGAGTCCGTGCTGGAATTCATCTTCGACCGTCTGCGTGCACGTTACGAAGACGAAGGCGTTGAAGTCGCCACTTACCTGTCGGTGCGTGCCCTGAAGCCGGGTTCGGCGCTGGACTTCGACCAACGTGTGCAAGCGGTGCAAGCCTTCCGCAAACTGCCGGAAGCGGCAGCGCTGGCGGCGGTAAACAAGCGTGTATCGAACCTGTTGAGCAAACTCGAAGGCGCGGTACCGACCGAAGTCCAAGCCAAGTACTTCGACAACGCCAACGAGTTCTCGCTGTACTCGGCGATCCAGCAAGCGGATCAGGCCGTACAGCCGATGGCTGCGGCGCGTCAGTACAACGAATCGCTGGCACGCCTGGCGGCATTGCGTGAGCCGGTGGATGCGTTCTTTGACGCGGTAATGGTCAATGCCGACGACGCCAATGTGCGGGCCAACCG